>NZ_JBXAWK010000007.1:0-146522 GCF_057291755.1 Kitasatospora sp. UYEF31 | reverse complement strand
GCCGAGCGGGCGACGGCTGATCAGGTGAACTCGAAACCAGGTCAGACCCCGCTGACCAGGCAATCAGCACTTCCCGCTTAGCGGGGGAGCCTCAGTTCTCCTGCCGCGAGGGGGTTCCTCTGCGGTGGTCGGTAGGGAAGCACTGGAAACTTTGGCGGCGTCGACTTCCTGGTTCAGAAGGCCGGCCCGCATCCGCTCGTCCAGGCATTCGGATACACAGGTAGGTGCAGTCCGCCTGCTCCATGGTGGGAGGTGGGTTGTTGCACTCGGTGCAGGACTCAGTCGACATCACCGAGCGGCATCCAGGGCCGGGCTGATCAGGGCGTCGAGTTCGCTGCGCAGCACGTCCAACTCGTCCGCGGTGAGGATGAGCAGGAACGGTTCAGGGTTCGTGCCCTTGCCGGGGCTGCGGACCGGGAGTGCGAACCGTCCGGCGTGAGTACGACGGATCTTCTCGCCCGGGACACGTTCGAGAGTCGGCCCCCGGATGTCCGTGATCGGTGAGTGACGTTGCGTCATGCCATGGAACTTATGGGCGCGGGAAAGAGGCAGGTCTGAAAAAAATTCAGACCTGCCTCACGTTCAGTCCCGAAGTGGCTACTAGGCGATCATCCCTATGTGGGCGGCCACCGTCCGGAAGTCGTCCCGCCACATCGGTCGTTCACGTTTCCGCAGGTCCGTGACTGCTTCCCGGACAATCGCGGAGAACCGCATCTCCTCGGGGGACGTCTCCACGAGTTTCTTCAAAATGAAAACCATCCCGTAGTCGTCGCGCTGAATCCGGTTGCAGTTCAGCAGTTCGATCCCGTAGCGGGTCTGTCGTTCCAGCGGCATGTCGTCAGGGACCTCGACATTGTCCGCCAACCGCAGGGCCTCGCTGATGTCCCCTTCTTCGGCCGTCAGGTGCACGCTGTGCATCGCCAGGTTCGTCGGCCCGAAGCACGTGTGCCAGTCGTTCCGGTCCACAAGGATGCGGTCGGCCACACCGTTCGCACCGCGGAACAGGTCCCAGGCGACCGGGCCGAGACTGGAGCGGGCCGCAGCGATCGCACCCTGAAGGTGAAGTGCTCCGTACGCCGACAAATGCTCCGGGCTGGCGTCGTCACCCGGCGCGCACCCGGCGATGGTCTCCCGGACGAGCTCCACACTGTCCCGGGCGTTCCCCGTCGAGGTCAGCACGCAGGAGACGTTCCACGCGGCGGCAGCCAGGAGCGCGGGGTCTCCGACGTTGTCGGCCAGTGCCATACCCCGGTCGGCGGCAAGCCGTGCCAACTCCAGTTCGCCGACCCGGCGCAGCCAGATTTGGTACAGGCCGTAGAGGTTGACCATGGCTGCGGCGGCCTTGTACGCCTCACTGCTCTGCGATGCGGCGTTCATTGCGGCGTAGCCGTCGCGCAGCAGCAGCGGAAGGAGGGCACCGACTTCGGAGTAGCGGGTACGAGCTAGCGTCTCGTAGGTCTTCCAAGCCGCTTCCACGGAATCGGTCAGCTCGTCGGGGGTGATCACCTCAGCGCCGGCGGACAGTAGCGACGTGGGAAGGGTGAGCGTCCGGCGGATGGCTGGCACCGCTTCGTGCTCCGCCCGTGAGCCGACACTGACCCCGGTAAGGAACCCGCCGGTCAGCGTTGCCAGGTCGACGTCGAGAACACGGCACATCTCCAGCAGCACAGAAACTCGGTCAACCGGGATCAAGTCCGCCTCGACCTTGTAGGCCCAGTTTTCCGAGTGCCCCAGAAGCTCCCCGAGTGCCTTCTGCGACGTACCCCGCGCCATCCGGAAGAATTTGATCCTCTTACCGAACGTCAAGTCCCTGTTGGACTCCATCAGTTGGCCTCTCTCTGTGCCCCTGTGGTGCGCCTGGTTTCCAGCGTAGACCGGCCTCGGTCGAAGCGGACCTCATACTGAAAGTCACTCCCGTACGCAGAGGCCCGGAAGCGAACGGCCACACCGACGGTGTGCTGGGCCCACCTGCCCACTTCGTCCCAGGAGCGACCTTGAACTACCGCGGACTGATCCTCGACTTCGGCGGCGTGCTCACCACCCAGATGCGAATGAACGGTGAGACCTTCGAACGCGCTGAAGGGCTGGTTCCGGGCGCGTACTTCCACGCACTCGAACAGAACCCGGCTGGAGTGGCTATCTACAAGGCACTTGAAACAGGTCGCGCCACCCAGGAGGACTGGAACGCGGTGATCGGCGGGATCCTCGGAGTCGACCCGACCGACCTGATGCGTCGCGCCCTGGCCAACCTGCGTGTCGAACCGGCGATGGTGCAGGCCGTCCGCCGGGCCCGCGACGCGGGGATCAAGGTGGCGCTGTTGTCGAACTCGTTTGGGCTGCATCCGTACGACCCATATGGCACCCGAGACCTGTACGACCTGTTCGACGTCCTGGCCATCTCCGAACATGTGGGCGTACGCAAGCCCGATGCAGCCATCTACCACTACGCCCTGGCGGAACTGAACCTTCCCGGGGCCGACTGCGTGTTCGTCGACGACGTTCCCGCCAACCTTCCCGCAGCCCAGGACTTGGGCATCACGACGATTCACCACACAGACCCCGATGCCACCGTAGAACAGCTTGATGCTCTTCTCACGGCCCGAGTTGGGGTTCGGTAACCCGATCACCCTGGTGCCCGCCTGAGGTGCCTCGAACTTTCCGGACAGCAACCCCAACTACGCTTGGGGAACTCCGGAAAAGAAGAAAAAATCGGCCCACAACAAGCCGTACTCACGAGAGTTCAAGGACGAGGCCGTCCGCATGGTGCTCGACGGACCGCGCCCGGTCTCCCACGTCGCCATGGAACTCGGCATCAACGACTCCACCCTGTCGAACTGGGTGAATGACCGTAAACGGAAAACCGCCGGCCCGGACACCACTCCGTATACGGAGAAGAGCGGCAGGCAAGCGGAGCTGGAACGCGAGAATCGCAAGCTGCGCGAGGAGAACGCGTTCCTAAAAAAAGCCGCCTCCTTGTTACTTCAGCTCAACGTCCAGGACTCACCTTCGGGGGTGTCCAGCCACGCGCGCTGTCCTTCGCCGTTGACGGTCAGTCCGAAACGTTCAGGTTCCGGCCGCCCACGATCGTGCCACCACCGGGCAGCTTCGGCGTACTGCACGGCTAGGGCCGTGTCTCCGGCTACGGTCGTCTTGTAGCCGTCCCCGAAGCCGATTGACGCGGCCTTAGCTCCGCGTTCCAGCCACAACACGCGTTCGTCGTCGCCACCTCCGCTTAGGAGGTAGGCAGCTCCGGGCAGAAGCAGGCCCATGGCGAATCCGCCGGACGTCTCAAGGGGGATTTCGATCTCGTCCCACGACACGGGCAGGGTGACGTCAGCACTATCCCCTGTGTCCGGCCAGTGATCCGAGGAAACGGGGCGCTGGGAACGGGCTTTCATGAACGCGACTTCAGCACCGAAACGCCCAACTCCCGTGCCATCTTTCACGTGCAGGGAGATGATCCTGTCCCGCTCACCGCTGAGCGGTGTCCCCCACGGCAGCATGATCACGCCCGTCGGGCACTGACGCAGCCACGCAGTGGGGATGCGGCGGATTCCACAGGTGACGTGGATGCGATCGTACGGTGCACCTGGGTCCCAGCCGTCGAGCCCGTCAGCACACATCACTTCGACGTCGACCCCGGCGGCGTTGAGCCGTTGCCGTGCAGATGCAGAAAGGTCCGAATCCACTTCGACGGACACGACTCGTCCAGTCGGGCCGACACGGTCCCGCAGCAGTGCGGCAGTGAATCCCGTCCCGGTGCCGATTTCCAGAACGCTCTGTCCCTCCCGCACATCGGTCGCGTCGAGCATGACTCTGACCAGCGACGGCAGCGACGCAGAGCACGTGGGTACCCCGCTCGGGTCGGTTGTCGTTCCGTCGTCCCACTGGATGACGAGGACACAGTCCGCGTCTGCGGCTGCCTGCCACGCTTGGGGATCTTCACGTCGGTCGATCCGAGTGTGACCCGCGGCATCGGCCTGCCACACGACGTCAGGCAGGAAGGGCGCACGGTCGCGTCCCAGACGTTCGGTACTGGTCTGAAGCATTAGCTCACCGTCCCCGTGCCATTGCACCTACCGCAGGGACGTCTTACGACCTTCCCATCCTGGCTGACCTCCGTGTAGCCCTTGCCGGCGCACATCGAGCACTTCACCGGCTTCTTGTGGCTGCCCATGGCTTTCCCTTTCGCCCGCTGAATTCGGATGGCGCACCCCGCACGGACTTCGCTTCCCCGAGCACGGGCGGGTGCGGTTCTGGGGTCCCGGCCGGATGGGGATGTGCCGACCGGGACCGCTGTGCAGCTCCCGCCGCTGATGACCACACAGTGACACCTATCGGACCGTGACAGGGTCCAAGACGGCCTCCGTGTCGGTGATACGCGTGCAGGCTTCCGCCCCACGCTGTGACGTTGTGCCATCATCCCGTCGCCGCATACGTGAACGCCAGCTCACAAAAGGCCGGGCCGGTGTGGTCCCCAGCAGCGCCGGTGGAGTTACCCCGTACGGGGCCGGTACGCCACGGTACGGCTCTGTGCTCCGGTTGCCGTCGGTGAAATATGCTCCACAGCATGAGCAAGCCGCGAGTGACCCGGGCCATGCAGCGCGAGGTGGAGGAGTGCCCCACCTGCCGGGGATTCCGGGAAGATGTGATGGGTGACGTCGTGAAGATGTCGCCGTTCGGCGCTGACGAAGGGGTCCGGACCGGTATCGCGGCGGCCGGGATCCTACGGCAGGCACACGAGCGGGAGGCACACCCGGCGTTCTACGCGGCGATGCTGGCGTGGGACAAGAACTACGACGTGTGACCGTCGGACTGCTCCGCCGGCCGAACACCCGATCCCACACACCACAACGGCACGCCCCATGGTTCAGCCCCCGGACGCACAACGGCCCGTCCCCCTGGTTCAGGGGGGACGGGCCGTACAGCAGGCGTACGTACGGTGTCAGGGCTGGAGGGCGACCCGCGCGATAGTCACGAGGTGGCCGCTTGCCCCGTCCTCGACGAACTGTTGTGCCCCGTATGGGAACTGGTTGTCGGCGCACAGCCAGAGCCGCCTGACACACCGGTCGAACAGTTCCCGCTCTGCCGGGCGGGAGGCGGTTGCCCGCTGTTTGTTGCAGTTGGCGCAGCTCCGGGTCAGCGCGGCCCACTGGTACGCGCCAGCGAGGGACGCGAACATGTGGGTGGTCTCCAGTCCTTCGCACGCGTCCAGGTGGACGGCCCATACTGACGGCCCTGTGTCCGTCCGGGTGTACGGCCACGGCAGGCGGTACAGGCCGAATCGTTCCGGCGTGATGTTGACGTCCGGCGTGTCGGAGTGGGACTCCAGCAGGGTGGGGAATTCGATGTCGTCGCGAGTCGGCGTCAGAACGCTGTCTGCGGAGTGGACCAGGTTGGTGCTCGTCAGGGTCTCGTACGAGACGTACGCGGCTCCGTTGAGGTACAGGACGGGAAGGGTGCGGCCCGGTCCGTCAAGGGTGGCGGTTCCCGGTTCGGCGTCGGCGGGGATCGGGGCGCGAAGTGTGAAGTACACGGGGGTTCTCCTGGGTGTGGGGCGGATGACGGATCGTTCCGGGGAGTACGGGCCCCGGTGCCGTGGTTCGGCCGGCGGCGGGGCCCGTACTGCGCCTGTCCGGGGGTTACCTGGCGGTGAGGCGTACGAGGCTCTGGTGGCCGATTTGGCGGTTGCGTTCGGCGATCTGCCAGTTTCTGTCCGGGCTGCCGAACGTGCGGCCGTAGTACACCGCAGCGGTATCCATGTGGAGGGTCGCCCGTTCGAGGTGGTCGCCGTCGGACCTACTCGGCGACAGCATCCGCAGGTGTTCCGGGGTGGCCGTGATGGGTCCCGCGTTGGTCCACATCAGGCATTCGAGGTGCATGGCGGTCTCCTTGTCCGTCTTTGCGTTCCGGGCCAGCTGGGCGAGTTCCAGGACGAAGGAGATCGTGTCGGCTTCGTCGGACGTCAGGACCTTCCTGCCGCCGACCCGGGTGGACCCAGCCTTGACCGACTACTTCCGTACACAACTCCAAGGCCACTACCGGGCCGACATGATGCTGGGACCCCACCACCTGATCCCCACCGTCGCCACGCAGCACCAACTGATCGTGCAGCTCGCAGCCGCCGCAGACCGTCCGGTCCGCGGCGAACTGCTGCGCGTCGGCGCCGCGTACGCCGCGCTGCTGGGCTGGCTGTGGCAGGACGTGGGCGACATCGTGCAGTCCGCCCGCTGGCGCGACACCACCCTGGAGATGGCCCACCGGGCCGACGACCGGCAACTGGTCGGCTACGCGCTGGCCAACAAGGCGTCCTTGTGCGTCGACGCGGGCGACGGGACCGCCGCCGTCGACCTCACCGACGCCTTCATCCGGGACACCGCGCTGGCACCCAAGGTGCGGGTCATAGCGTCGGTGCACCACGCGCACGGCCAGTCCATCCTCGGCGACCGGCGGGCCGTCGACCGGCTGCTCGGCGACGCTGTCGACCTGGTTGCCCAGGTCGACGACGACCTGCCGTGGGGCGACGCCTGCCGCCGCACCCCGCACTACATCGAGGTGCAACGGGCGACCTGCTACGGCCGCCTGGGAATCCGGGGCGACCACCAAGCCGCCGCCGACGCGGACCGGATCTGGACCCGGGTCCTGGCCGAACTACCCGATGCCCGCCGCGACGCGGCGGTGTTCGCCGCCCGCCAGGCGACGGCCGCCGCCCAAGTCGGCGAACCCGACCGCGCCCTGAACCTGGCCGGCCGTGCCGTCGACCTCGGGATGACCACCGGCTCCGCCCGCGCCCGCGCCGAACTCGAACACCTGCGTGCGGCGATGGCGCCGTGGGCAGGCCAGAGGTACGGCCGAGACCTGGGTGCCCTGATCGCCACGTTCGCCGTACAGTCACAGCCGTGAACTGACTGATCGTCACCTGGAGAGATGCTGATGACTGCACTTGTACCGCTCGACGACGAGGAGATTCGCACCCTCCTGGCGGACCTGCCGGGCTGGACACGGGTCGGCGACGCCATCGAGCGCGCGTACGGACACACCTGGCACGAGTGCATCCACCTGGCGACGTACGTCGCCGCCAAGGCGCGGGAAATCCACCACCACCCGGACATCGACATCCGCTGGCAACGCATCGTCTTCCGCAGCACCACCCACGATGCGGGAAACAAACTGACCGCGAAGGACTTCGTGCTGGCCCGTCACATCGATGCCATCGCCGAAGGCCACGGAGCCACGGCACTGTGAGCTAGTGAGCGCGGCCGAGTCGGCAGGGAACTGGTAATGGTGGGAGTCAGCCGCAGAACGTGCTGCGGTACTCGCCAGCTGACGCCCAGCCGCTCCCGGACTGCGTAGAGGCCGACTACGGATGCGGCACCGACGGCCCGGCCTTCGGCGACCAGTTTCACCGCGTCGGTCAGCGGCACCCAGCGCAGCGTCACGCCCCCGTTGATGTCCATCTCGCCGACGCAGGTGGCAGCGCGCGGCTGAGACGGCCGACGACCCGACCGAGCAGGACCGTGCACGGCAAGCCCAAGCCATCCACTTCGAAAGAGGAACCCGTGCGAAGGAGAACCTCCGGCGAATCCGGGGCTTTATCCGCGAGGACGGCGGAATCCCGCCTGAACTTCCCCCGGAACTCGCCGACGTCGACGGTCCACCCGCCAACCCCGATGAGGAGAAGAGAAGTTGAAGGGTTCCACCCACCGCCGCTGCTACTGCCACCACCTTGAGACCGGCAAGCCGCTCGGCAAGAGCTGCCCCAAGCTCTCCGGCCGCAAGCATGGTACGTACTCCATCCGGCAGGAGCTTCCTCCCCGTGAGGAAGGAACCCGCCGTTCCTTCAGCCGCGCCGGCTACGACTCGCTCAAGGCCGCGCAGGCCGACCTCGACCACGAACGGTCGCTTCTTGGCCTGGCGGAGTCCGACGATGCCGAAAGCCTCGACCGCATAGCCGAGTTGCTGGAGAAGGCCTCCGAAGAGAAGTCTCCGCTTCCGGAGGTCGAGGCCGCCCGGCGACGGCTGAACCACGGCCTGGACCTGGTCAGCCGGACCACTGCCGGGGAGTGGCTCGACACGTGGCTGGCGGGCAAGAAGGGCCGCCGCAGCGCGATCAGCCGGGACGAGGGCAACATCCGCCTGCACCTCAAGCCGCGCATCGGCCACATCCGGCTCGACCGGCTCCGTGTTTCCCACCTGTCGGAGATGTTCGAGGGCATCGCCGAGTCCAACGTCGAGATCGCCGAGGCGTACGCCGTACGCCGTACGCCGTACGGCAGTTGAAGAGCTGGCGCAGGTCCCCTGGAAGGGCACAGAGCACCGGGCCCGCCGGAAGGTGCTGAAGGCCGCCGTCGCGGAGCTGCCGCCCTTCCGGCGGATAACCGGACCGGCGACCCGGCAGCGGATCCGGTCCACCCTGCGGGCCGCGCTCAATGCCGCCATCTCGCATCAGCACATCACCTTCAACCCGGCCTCCTACGTCGAGTTGGAGTCGGGCAAGCGTCCCAAGGCCCTGGTGTGGACCGAGGAGCGGGTCAGTGAGTGGCGACGGACCGGGGAGAAGCCGTCCCCGGACATGGTGTGGACACCGGAGCAGACCGGCCTGTTCCTCGACCACGTGGCGGGCGACCGGCTCCACGCGCTGTTCCACCTCATGGCCTTCCGTGGGCTGCGGCGTGGCGAGGCGTGCGGGCAGCGCTGGTCCGACACCAACCTGAAGGTCGCTCAGCTGACGGTGGCCAAGCAGCTTGTCGTCAACGGGTGGGAGGTCTACGAGGACGACCCGAAGACCGATGCCGGCGCGCGGACCACCGGGTTGGACACCGGCACCGTCCAGGCCCTGGAGCGGCACCGGGTCCAGCAGGGCGCGGACCGCGAGAAGTGGGACGCAGCCTGGGTGGAGACCGGGCGGGTCTTCACCCGGGAGAACGGTGAGGAACTGCACCCGGCCAACGTCACCCGGCACTTCAACGAGCTGTACGGGGAGATCGGCCTGCCCCCGGTCCGGCTGCACGATCTGCGGCACGGAACGGCGACCTTCGCGCACGCGGCCGGGGCCGCGATGAAGGACATCCAGGAGCTGCTCGGGCACTCCTCGCAGGGCATCACGGCCGATACGTACACGAGCCTGCTGCCTCAGGTGGACGCCGCCATCGCCGAGGCGATGGCCAAGCTCATTCCGCGAGCCCGCACCACCCGGGCGGACGTGCCGGAAAACGCCTCTGTGTCTGCGGAGACTCCGGGTGCTGCTGGGCCGTCCGCTCACGCATCGCTCACGCAGACGGCCCCGGACCAGAGGTCCGAGGCCGCTTAACACGCCTCCCTGGGGGCTTAACCCCAGGTCAGAGGCTTCCTTTCCTGTGCCCTAGGCAGGATTCGAACCTGCGACACCCGCTTTAGGAGAGCGGTGCTCTATCCCCTGAGCTACTAAGGCTGGACGTGGAGAAAAGGTGGCAGAAAACGCCCCCGCACCTTCCCCGTGCGCCACGGGTGCCGTCCCCTGCCCCCAGCAGTTGGTTGTGTGGTCAACATGTGACCCGCAACTCCACAACCGAAGGTCGGGGTGGCTCCTGTGGACAGCCTAGCGGACGAGCACGGGGAGCTGTCGGGCCGAACTGCCGGACACGTCTACTACTGCGATCGCCGATGGAAGAACCGGCTGACGGCACTCTGGTGACATGGCGAAACCGAGCATGGTCTGGCTCTGCCGGTCCGCGCCGTAGACGGTTGTGCGCCCGGTTCAGGAACTACGGTCCAGTACGGAGTTGACCGACTCGGCGTCGCACCGTGGTGCCAGCGCCGGTCACCGGATCCGGCAGGTATGGGCGAGGGCCTGGTCAAGCCCGGTCGTGTGCATGGCGTCCAGGCCCATGGCCTGGGCCGTCGCCGCCTTTTGGCGGTCCAGCGCCGCGGTGCATCCCGGGCTGGAAATCAGTGGCTGCGCCTCCTGGATGGAGATCAGCAGCTGGCTGGTGACGCGGTCCAGGATGGGGCGGACCTCGGCGGTGAGGTCGGGGCGGTGGGCCGGCTGCTGCGGGGGCTGGGCCTCCCACTGCGTGTAGAGCGCTCGCTGGACGGTCTTGTTCGCTGCGATCTGGTCCTCGAAGATGCGCCGGACGGTGGACTGGTCGATCCCCGCCTTCGCGGCTTGAGTCGTCGCTCCGTTCAGGACCGTCTTCTCGCGTGCCGGGTCGTCGATGGGCTGGCCCGTGCCCCACTTCGCCGCGGCCACCGTGTCCGCGGTCATGATCCGTTCAGCGGCGAGGCGCACCATCGCCCCCAGCGCCAGTTCGGCGGTCCCGGCCCTGACCGCGGTAACACTCGGGGTGGGGTCCGTTTTCGCGACACCGGAGGCGCCACAGGCCACGAGTGCGGAGCCTCCCATGAGTGCGCCGACCGCAGCGGCGGCTATTCCGCTGTTGGTGCTGCGCGGGTTGTACTTCACAGGTCCTCCTGTTTGTGGATGTGGTCCAAGCGACGCAGGGAAAAGGAGACGTCAGACAACAATGCGGTGGTAATCGAGCTTGATGTATATATATTGAATCTAAATTATAATAAAATGCCCAAAAAGCAGATATGCCAGGAGTACGGGCATGATGCGCCGCCTGGGCCGGGCCGTGAGCGGGCCGGCCCAGGCGGCGCCGGGCAGGCCGACGACGTCACGCACGGGAAAAACCGGGGTGAACAGCGCTGGAACCTTCAGGAACCGGCGGCTCCTGCGGCGGGAAGGCTGCGGGCCGGGAGGCCCGGGATCTGCGTAGTCACCGCGCACAGTGGGCTCCGCAGATCCCGGGCTTCGCCCGGTGCGGCCGGTCAGCGCCCACCGGGTGGGACGGGCCGCGGGAGCGCACGGCCCCGGGCTTGTCCCCTGCCGCCCCGTTGGCCCCCGACCCGTCCTGCAGAGCCAGGTCCCAGGTGGCCGCGTAGGTGATGCCCGGCTGCTTGGAGAAGGACTCAACCGGCGAAGCGGTCCACTGATGGCCGTCTAAGGCCATGATGTACCCGATGTACTCCGAGCCCGCTGCCCGGATCTCGATCGAGCCCCACTGGTTGGCGGGTATGTGGTAGCTGGCGCTGTCCGAGCTGGAGTTGGTGAAGGCTGTCGAGTCCTCACCGGTGCGCGAATACGAGTAGTTGGCCGAGATCTTCAGCGGCCCGAACTTCGCTTCGACGTTCCCGCCCGCGTTCCACCCATTCGACTCGCTGTGGGTGTGGGTGTTGCTCGTCGACACCTTCAACGCCAGGTCCGCCTCCCCCAGGGCCGGGTCGGTCGCGTAGATGACCGGGGCGGTGTCCTTCACCTTCCCGACGAAGAAGACCTTCTGCGCGCCGGCCAGGCTGTCGTCCCCGGGCATGCGCTTGAGAGTGCAGCCGCGGACCGCCTCCTCCCAGGAGCCGCCGCCGTAGTAGTAGGGGGCGTTGGCGTTCAGCTCGTCGGCGAGTTCGCCGTCCGGGAACACCTTCCGCACGTCGCTGCTGCGGACCTGCATCCAGTCAGTCCCCCTGGGGACGCCCTTGCTCTCCAGATACGTGGCCGGGGTGTAGGGCAGTCCGGACACAGTCGCCGCGGCCTGCGGTCCCTCCAAGCCGTGGGCCTGGGCGGTGCCCGTCCCCAGGGACAGCAGGATCAGCGGAAGGCTCAGTGCCAGCGCCCCGCGGCTGCAGCGGTGCCTGCGGGCCGCCCGCGCGGCGGTGTCCCCGTTCGTCCTGGTGTTCGTCATGCGTCGTCCTTCCCCATGCTCGTGCGGGCGTCACGGAGCGGCACCGCGGGTCCCCGCAGGGCAGTCGCGCCGTTGGCCGAATCCGGGAGGTACGCCCAGTTCTCCGTCGCGGTGTACGACTTTCCGGGGGCCTTGACGAAAACCGTGACCGGCGAGTAATCCCACTGCATATTGTTGTTCCGGACCGCCAGGTATCCGGAATACACACCGCCCGCCTGACGCGCCTCGACCTGGCCGTACTTCCCCGCCGGCACCTTGACCGTGTAGTCGGTCTCGGAGGCCGACGTGTACGAGACGGAGTCCCTGGTGGTCTTCGAGTACCCCGCGGAGAAGTTCCCGCCGATGCTTCCGTCTTCGCCGCTGTAGGAGAGGCCGATGCTGCCTCCGCCGCTCTGGGTGGTCGAGTCCGAATGCTCGTTGGTGGAACTCGTGGAGATGGAGTACGTGGTGCTGACCGGGCCTTGCTTTGGGGCGGTCGAAAGGGAAACGGGTCCCGTCTCCTTCAGTTTCCCGAAGAAGTGGCAGGAGTTGCTCGCTTCGCACTTAGTGGTCGCTGTGGCGACCGAGTCATCGGTCTTGTTCATTCCACTGAACCCGCCCTGGGCCTTCAGCGCGACGTAAAGCTGGTCGATCGACATGGTCTTCCCGACCGTGTCGTACGTGGACTGCTCCGCGTTCTGCGGGATTCCCTGGAGCGTGGCGTCCGGGTCCATCGTGTAGGGAAAGTGGAGTCCGCTGTCGCCCTTGGGCGCCGGAGCGGCGGAGGCGGGCAGTGCGGACAGGGCCAGCAGGGGTGCGGTCAGCGCGCCGGCCGCGGCCAGCGTCAGGGCGTTTCGCATGCGGCGCCGTGTTGCCCGTTCGGTGCTGTTCATATCGCTCCTCCAATGGGTCGGTCCGGACCACTGAAACGCACAACTACCGGAACCCGGGAGGGTCGAAAGTCCCGACCGCGTCTTTATTTAACAACTCATGGGATTTGCGATGCCCGCCTTTTAATCCCACGCCCTGTCCGCCGGTCGGGCACGGAAGTCATCCGGGGGTAAAATTTCCGGAAACTTCACCGGATCCTTTATCTGGAATTCGCGGAATTCGCGGAATTCGCGGAATTGAGGCAGGGTTGTTGTGGTCAGCAGTATGACGAGAGGATCAGGAAAATGCGGAACTCGACCAATAGCGGCATACGCAGGGCCTTCGTCACCTTGGGGGCCCTCGCAGTCCTGGGCGGCCCCTTCGCCGGATACGCCTCCGCGGTGGACCAGTCGGCCGGCGTGGCCGCCGGCCCGGCCGTCGCCAAAACGGAGGGCGGGTGCACCAGCACCGGCGCTTCGAGCAAGTCCATGTGCCTGACCGTGCTGAACAGGACCGGCGAAACCCTGCAGCTGAACACCAAGAGACTGGTCCACGGGCAGTGGGACGGCCCGGACCCCGGCACCATCGCGCCCGGCGACACCGGCATCGCCCTGGCCGACAACACGTTCCCGTACTGGGCCGGCGTCCAGGGGGACGTCTACTGGAAGACCCCCGACCAGGGAGGCAAGGAGCAGTACGTCCACGTCCAGTTCGACGTGCCCGTCTCGGGGGACACCGCCATCAGCGCGTACGTGCCCGGCGGCTACCACTACAAGCTGACTGGTACGTCCGGCGACCACCCCACCCCGCTCCTCATCGTGTGGAAGGGGGACTGGGCAGTGTGACCGATGACGGGACCTGACAAGGGATGGTGGAACTGCGGTCCTGGAGGACTGCGCCGGCGGCCGGGGTGAGTTGCCCGGTGCCGTGGGTTCGGGTGACGCCAAGGTTGATCAGTCCGCGGTGCCGCGCCAGGTCGCCGCCGGGGCGGGCGGGCGCAGACCTGCCCGCCCCGCGCCCGGGTCTGGGCAGTTCGCAGTTGACGGGCGCGGTGCCGCTCCCGACGGCGCCGGTGCAGCCAGTGGGCAGGGCCGCGTGGGCCTGGCCGGGCAGGGTGATCAGTGCCGTACCGGCCACGGCGCTGGCCGCGGGCCTGTGCCTGTTCGGTGCGTTCCCGAAACTGCTGATCGGCGTTCCCGGTCGCTACACGGTCATTCGCCGGGACCTGCGAGTAGTGGATTTTCTCCACGCCCCACGATGGCGACGCACTCAGCGTAGCGAGGCCCTCCCGCCGATGGCGGACGCCGTTCCCACCGCGTTCCGCCCGGTTCCGGCACCCCGGGAGAACACCCCCCGCTACGCACACCCCGCACCCGCCGGGCACACTCCTGCTGTGTCCACAGAGACGGAAGACGCCAGGCGCGCGCGCTGGTCCCCACTGGAATACGCGCGCCGCAGCCCGGTGACAACCGGCTACCTCGTGCTGCTCGCCGTCACTTATGTCCTGGTGGGATACATATTCGCGCCGGACACCGCCGGGCGGCTCGAACTGGACATCAGTACCAACCTGGACAACCTCGGCACCCACCCGGTGCGGTCCCTGCTCGGCAGCATGCTGGTCGTCGACATGGCGGGTGACTGGTCGAGCAACGCTGTCATCGTCGGCGGTGGCATCGCCGTCTGCCTGGCTTTCCTGGAACGTCGGGTGGGGGCGCTGCGGGCGGTGGGCGTGTTCCTCGCCGGGCACATCGGGGCGACCCTGATCACGGCGGTCATCATCGTGGTGGCGCTGCACGACGGGCGCTATCCGGAGACGGTCCGGGACGTCCTCGACTACGGAGTGAGTTACGGCGCGGCCGCGGCGGCCGCCGCGGTCACGCCGTTCCTCCCGCGTCGGCTGCGGCTGCCGTGGGCCGTCTTCAGCCTCGCCCGACCGTTCCTGGGCGCACTGTGGTCCGGGTGGCTGCCGGACTTCACCACAGTGGGGCACGTGGCCGGTGCGGCCGTGGGGCTCGTCGCGGGTTATGCCGTACGGAAGACCGCCTGAGTCACGCCTCTCCGCGGACCATTCCGAGCAGCCGGTCCAGCACGCGGGTGCCCCCGGTGCGGACGCCGTCGTGTTCGTACTCGTTGGTGACCCACGGGCGCAGGCCGCGGATCGCCGCGGCGGTCTCCAGGGAGTGCGCGGTGTCCACGTACATGTCGTCGAAGTAGACGGCGGCGGCGACCGGGACGTCGTTCCGGGCGAGCTGGTCGAGGTCGTACAACGGGCCCCAGTCCGACTTCGCGGCGAGTAGTCCGGCGGCCTCGCGCAGCGGGGCCAGCGACGGGTCGCCGCCCTGGTCCGGCCCGGCGAACATCTGCGGGTGGATGGTCTCGCCGGTGAACAGCACAGGGTCGCCGCCCGCGAGGGCCTTGTCCGCGTCGAACTGCGGGAATCCGGACCGTGCGCGCTCCGCCGCCCAGTCGGTCGCGGAACCCTGACCGTAGATCGATTCGTGCAGGACCGCGTACATCGGCCCGGCCGCGAACGACAGTTGCGCCTGTGCCTGGTCCAGGAAAGCGTCGGACAGGAAGTCCGGACCGGCACAGAAGGCGTCCTCAAGGATGTAGTGCAGTTGCTCCGCCCCGGTGGTGCCGCCGAGCAGGATGCCCAGCGCCTGGAAGCCTTCGACGGTCAGCCGGCCGCCGTGGGGGAGCCGGACGTCGGTCGTACGGAGGAGGGCTGCGATCCGCCGGGCAGTCTCCACATCCTGGGGGAAGCGCTCGTAGTAGGCCGCGTTCTTGCGTTCGATCCGGGGGTACGCCGCGCGGTACACATCGTGGGCGGCGGCTTCCAGGGACGGCAGCCCGCCGGTGATGACCGCCTCACGCAGACCCTCGGGGGCGATGGACAGATACGTCACGGTGCAGAAACCACCGAAGCTCTGGCCGAGCACGCTCCACTTCCGCTCGCCGGTGAGCGTCCGGCGGATCAGCTCGGCGTCCCGGACGATCGAGTCCGCCCGGAAGTGCGCCAGGTAGGCGGCCTGGGCCGCGGCGTCGCCGCGCTGCGGCAGCGTCTGCCGGTTCGCCGGAGTGGACCGGCCTGTGCCGCGCTGGTCGAGGAGCAGCACACGGAACTCCGTCACCGCCCGCTCCAGCCAGCCGCCGATGTTCTCCGGGCGCGGCGAGCGCCCGCCGGGGCCGCCCTGTAGGTAGAGCAGCCACGGCAGGTCGTCCCGCCCGGCGTTGCCCGGCGAGACCACCTCCCGGGCGTACACCTCGATCCGCTCGCCGCCGGGCTCTGCGTGGTCGAGCGGCACGTCGAAGGTGTGGTCGGTGAGGACAAGGCCGGGGATGCGGAACGTGGGCACGGTCGGGACTCCAAGGGAAGCGGTCGGGAGAATTCGGAAGACGATCTCAGCTGGTTTTTACAACGCCGGACAACAACACTGCAACGCAGCACAACGGAGCACAACGCAGCACAACGCGACACAGCACAACGCGACGCAGCACAACGCGACACAACGCAACGCGACACAGCACAACGCAACGCGACACAACTTTCAGACACGGCGCGGGCTTCGTGAAATGACTCATCCCGGGCGGAGTTCCGGCAATCGCGATGTTTCCCTCCATTTCCATCATCGGTCCGCCGCCCGGTCTGTGGCGTCCCGTCGGGCTGTGCGACACCTGGCCTGGGTTGATCCGGCCCGGCCCGGCCGGGGAGGTGCGATGTGCCCGCCCTGCGGGGACGCTGTCCCTGCCCGGAGGGAACAAAAGCCCCTCCGGATCCGTTCTTTGAGATACCTGGCATAACCCGGGCTATCGCAGGTAGACGCTTAACGACAAGCGTGCTGCGGGCCTGGGAGACCGCGCCGGGGACGGCTTGTAAGCCATGGGCGATCGGGAATGTGCGCCGTCAATTATGTGTTGCACATCGCGACGAGCTCCCTACAGACAGGGACGAAAGCGAGGGTTCCAGCATGCCGATGACACGGAGCGTGGCCCGCCAGGGGTCGGACCGCGTGGCGAGCGGGCGCACGCGAAAGGCGGCCGACGCCGAACGTGACACCGTCGGCGTATACCTCGATGAGATCAGCCGTACTCCGCTGCTCAACGCCGAACGCGAAGTAGAACTCTCCAAGATCATCGAAGCGGGCCTCTACGCGAAGCAACTGCTCGAAGAGCACGCCGCGCCCAAGGGCGTGACCGGGGACGAACTGCGGGCCCTGGTCCGCGAGGGTGAGCTGGCGAAGTCGGAGTTCATCAAGGCCAACCTGCGCCTGGTCGTCTCCGTAGCCCGCCGCTACCCGCGCAGCGGAATGCCGTTCCTGGACCTGGTCCAAGAGGGCAACGTCGGTGTGGTCCGGGCGGTTGAGAAGTTCGACTACGCCAAGGGCTTCAAGTTCTCGACGTACGCCACCTGGTGGGTCCGGCAGGCGATCACCCGCGCCATGGCCGACCAGGCCAGGACCGTGCGGCTGCCGGTGCACCTGGTCGAGGAACTCGGCAAGATCCGCCGCGTGCAGCGCGAAGTCGCCCGGGACACCGGCCGCGAGCCGGACCACGCGGAGATCGCGCACATCCTGGAGAGCACCGAGAAGCGCGTCTCCGACGTGCTCGGCTGGGCCCGCGAGCCGATCAGTCTGGACACCCCCGTCGGCGACGACGGTGACACGGAACTGGGCGAGCTGGTCCAGGAGACGGTGTCCATCACCCCCGAGGACATAGCGCTGGCCGGTATGGAACGGGACCAGATCACCAGCCTCGTCGGCCGGCTGGACGAACGCACCGCAATGATCATGAAGTCGCGGTACGGAATGCTCGACGGCAAGGAACACACCCTCACCGAGGTGGGCAAGCAGGTCGGCCTGACCCGCGAGCGCATCCGGCAGATCGAGAAGGCCGCGCTGCTCGAACTGCGCGAACTGGCCACCGAGCAGGGCCTGGCCGCGTGACGGGCGCGGCGACGTCAAACTGCGATGTCAAAAGGTACGGTGCTCTCCGATGAACACTGACAAGCAGGCACCGCAGACGCCGCAGGTGAAAAAGGACCCGTTCGGCTGGGACAGCTTCGAGCTGCTGCCTGAGAAGAGCAGCGACGAGAACGGCGAAGGCTGGGGCGACGAGCCTGCGCGCAGTGGCACCGACGACCTGAAGCGGTTCCTGGACGAGAAGCCGCCGCACCATCTGTAATCCGGGTGGGCGGCCGGAGGGCAGGCCCGAAGGCCTGGACCGTACGCCCGAAGGCCTGGACCGTACGCCCGAAAGCCTGGACCGCACGCCCGAAAGCCTGGACCGCACAACGCGGAAGGCGCCGCCCCCTCCGAGGGGGCGGCGCCTTCCGCGTTGTGCGGGTTTCAGTGAGCGGGGTTCAGTGCGCAGAACCTACACCGGCGGGCTCTGGGTCTCTGCCGACTGGTTGTGATTGCGCTGGCCCGGGAAGCCCGCGCCCTCCGCGAGCAGGTCGCGGATCTCCTTGAGCAGCTCGGTCTCGGTCGGCTCTTCCTTCTCCTCCGCCTCGCCCCGGGCTGCCTTGTGCCTGGCCATTATCCGGTTCATCGGGACGATGAAGCAGAAGTACACGACCGCCGCGGTGATCAGGAACGTCAGCAGCGCGCTGAGGACCGAACCCCACTGCATGTAGACGCCGATCGACTCGCCCTTGGCGTCGATCCCACACGGACCCTTGAGGCAGGTTTTGTACTGCTCGAGGTCCTTCGTGCCGAACGCACCGACCAGTGGATTGATCATTCCCTTGACGAAGGCGTTCACCACTGCGGTGAACGCTGCGCCGATGACCACTGCGGTGGCCAGGTCTATGACGTTTCCGCGCATCAGGAACTTCTTGAAACCGCCCATGACCTGGCACCACATCCTTCGGACCGGTCGTGTGCGGCTGCTCTGGCGTGTTTGCCGGAGTGCGTTTCGCGACGGCCACTGTGCTCGTTTATCGGATTTTTCGGGACGGAACGTATGTTCTTCCCGATTTCGGGCAATGAGCTCGATTGTTCAGCCAGTTGGGCCGTTTAGCAACATGATCAAGGTTTCGATCCCCTGATGGTGTAAATCAACTGTCCGGTCGCGGTGCCGACGATTCTGGCGGCGGTTTCAGGCGGCACCGCCACGACGACCAGACCCCCGCCACCGGTGTCCGCAGGGCCTCCGGCCAGCAGGCCGCCCCCGGAGGAACCGGCCGTCAGCGGTACGGCGAGCACCACCGCGCCAGCGGCCACGACTACGGCGGAGGCAGGGGTCGTGGCCGTTTCCCCCGCACCCGCGAGGATGTCGATCCGGTCGCCGGGCCGCAGCAGGCGGACCGCCTCGGCGTCGGTGAAGCGGAGGGGGAACGCGACGGTGCCTGCGGCGGAGTCGGGGGTGATGAGGCCCGGACCCACAAGGCGGGCGTCCGTCAGCGGCTCGCCGCGGCGCATCGGCCCGGCCAGCGGTCGGCCGCGTGCTTCGGAGGTGGTCCGGACGGCACCGGCGGGACGCTGGCCGGTCGGCACCCGGGTGACGGTGAAGTCGGTGTCGTCCAGGGTCTGTCCGGCGTCGAGGTCGCGGGTGGAGACCACCAGCGGCACGGAGTCCTGGGGCGCGGGGCGCAGCACACCCACGGAGACGAGCACGGCCGTGCCGGCCAGTGCGGCCCCGATGGGGCGGCGGTGCCGGGCGGCGGTCAGCCGCAGGCGGGTGAGGCGGTGCCGGTGTGGTGCTGGCATGGAAAGGATCCCCCGGGGGTTCGGCGACAGTGCCGTCTTCACCATGGGGGAGGAGCCGGGCCGGTGGTGACAGTGCGTGCACAGCCTGTGGACAACCCGGGGGTGTGGATAACTCTTTCCCCCCACCGGGGGATTGCGGCGGACCACAGGACAGTCCGGGACAAGACAAAAACGGCTCCCCTGTCGCTTTCCTGGGTCGCTGACCTGGGCTGATATGCAGAACACGCCGTACCCCGGCTACGTTTCGACTTGCGGAGGTACGAAACGGAAGAACCTGGATACGGCGTGCAATCTGCATGGAAATGGACTCGGCTGCTCGGTGTCGGAAAGACCGTGATCGAGCGGGTCGAGGCCAAGGAGAGCGGCTCGGACGAGGGCGCCCCGCAGGACGTGCTGATGGTGGTGCACGCCCGGCCGGCACGGGGTCGACGGCTGCGGTGTCCTGGGCCCGGCACGGCGCCGGACACACCCTGCCGTTCGACGACACGGTGGCGTGGCTGGCGACCTGCTGCTCGAAGACCACCGTCACCCAGCTGATGCGGATCGGCTGGCGCACGGTGGGCAACATCTGCACCCGGGTGTGGGCCGACGTGACCGAACGGGTGGACCCGCTGGCCGGGTTGCGCCGGATCGGCATCGACGAGATCAGCTACAAGAAGCACCACAAGTACCTCACCATCGTGGTCGACCACGACTCCGGCCGCCTGGTCTGGGGCGAAGCCGGACGCGACAAGGCCACCCTGCGCACGTTCTTCGACCAACTCGGCGAGGATCGCTCCCACCGAGTCACGCACGTCACCGCGGGCTCCAAGTCCCGCAAAAGGTCCCGCTGGGCACTGTGGAAGAACCCGGAAGACCTCACCGGAGGCCAACAGGCCCAACTCGCCTTCATCGCCAAGGCCCATCCCGTCCTGCGCCGCGCCTACCTGCTCAAGGAGGGCCTGCGGATGGCACTCAAGCAAGGCGCAGACATCCAACAGGCCCTGTGGGACTGGGTACTGTGGGCCCGCCGCGGTGGAATATTTCACCCCGGTTCCGCGGGAGCCCTCCCTCCGGGGCCGCCGGACCCGAGCCGACAGGACCATCAACACCTCTGGCGAGCAAGCCAGTTGAGCATGCGGCTGCACCCCGGTGCCGGCTGCACCCCGGTGCCGGCGGCTCCCCGGGGAGGGCGATCCCGCCGGTGCGGAGCGGCTGCCCTCATTACGACAGCCCCGCGAAGGCGACGCACCACGCCCACCAACGCCATACGGCACAGTGCAGCCCTACCGGCGCTGCCCGTCCGCGTTGTCCTCGAAGATTGCCCGGGTGCGGCGCAGCAGCGCCTCTCGTACGCAGTCGGGTGCGAGTACGCGTAGGGAGGTGCCCAGACCGAGTAGGTATCGGGCGAGCCGGTCGTCGTCGTGGCCGCCGATTTCGACGATGGTGGCGTCGGGGCCGTCGGGGTGGTGGGTGCCGATCGTCGGTGGGACCACCTGCCGCGCTTGGTCTATGGGCAGTGGGAGGCGGATCGTCACGTAGAGCGGGTACACGACGCTCGCGATGCCTTGGGAGACGAGGAGTGCCGGGTCGGGTGGGTCGAGGAGTTCCACTGGGTGTCCGGTCGGCCGTGTCTGCACCACGCGGTCGGCTCGGAACGTCCGCCACTCTCCCCGTGCCACATCCCGGGCGACGAAGTACCAGCGGATGCTGGTGTGGACGAGACGGTAGGGGTCGACGTCCCGGACGGTGGCATTGCCCGCGTGGTCGCGGTAGGACAAACGGGTGCGTTCGCCTCTGCGGCAGGCGGTGGCCAGTTCCAGGAGCATGCCGGGCGTGATCTGGCGCTCGTCGGGCCTGGGGGTGTGCACGAGGGCGGTGTCCATCTCACCCAGCCGGTCCGCGATCCGTGGTGGCAGGGCCTGCCGCAGTTTCAGCAGTGCCGACAGTGCGGCCTGGTGGCTGCCGAGGACGCCGCTGAGTGCGGCCTCGCGCAGTGCGACGGCCACGGCGAGCGCCTCCTCGTCGTCGAGGGTCAGCGGCGGTATCCGGGTGCCTGGGCTGAGGCGGTAGCCGCCCCATGGTCCGGGGTCGGACTCGACTCCGTAGCCGAGCTCCCGCAGCCTGCTGACGTCGCGCCGGACCGTGCGCTCGGTGACCGCTAGCTGCTCGGCCAGCTCGCGGCAGGTCCACGTCTGGCGTGCGGACAGCAGCGAGACAAGTCGCAGCAGGCGGGCGGATGTACTGATCACATCCCGAAGTCTTGCCCATGACCAGGACCGGAGCTGTCCTGGTCCCGTCGTAGCGTCCTCCTCATGAGCACCGGAACCACATCCCCACCAGCGATCCGCTTCCTGTCCGTCGACTTCGACTGCCCCGACCCCGCCGAGCTCGCCCGCTTCTACGGCGATGCCCTTGGCCTGCCCGTCCTCTACTCCAGCGACGACTTCGTCCTGCTCGGCCGTGAGGGCGCGCCTGGACTGGGCTTCATCCGGCTGGCCGACTACCAGCGTCCCACCTGGCCGGACGCCTCCCGGCCCAAGCAGGCCCACATCGAACTGGGCGTCGACGACCTGGACGCCGCCCAGGCCCGGATGCTGGCCTTGGGCGCAGTCGAGCCTCCGTTCCAGCCGCAGCCCGATCGGTGGAGGGTCCTGCTGGACCCCGCAGGCCACCCGTTCTGCATCTCCACCCAGGGCTGAGCGTGAACGACGCAACCCTCCCCGGTGGGTCGCTCCTGTTCATCTCAGCCGTCGCAACGCCCGCCACTGAGTGAACCAACGGGTAGCGCCGGGCGAGCGCTGCCGGACAGACGGGGTTAGGCACCCGACCGGCTCACAACGTGTGGACGGCGGGGAACTCCACAGCGCAGGTCACGGGCCTGCAAGTCAGGATCGGCGCCATCAGGACGTCGGCAAGGGAGTATCGGAATTTCCTGATCGCCCTGGCCCTGCTCGGCCTCGGCGGACAGCGCCCACACCTACCAGGCCGTCAAACCGCATAACCCACCCACAGAAGCGACAGGAGAGCCACAAAAGCCCTGATCCGCGTTGCGGATCAGGGCTTCCGTACGACGGTCAAACGCAGGTCACGGCAGGGGCGTCACGTTCGCGCCACACTCACACGAACGCTCCGCCGGCAGTGCCCCGACCACGTCGAACAGTAGAGTCCGCAGCCGGCCGACGTTCTTGGCGAACACTTCGAGCACCTCGGCGTGGGTCACGCCTTCGCCGGCCTCGACGCCCGCGTCCAGGTCGGTGACCAGGGCCAGTGCGGTGTAGCAGAGCCCCAGCTCACGGGCCAGGACTGCTTCGGGGTGGCCGGTCATGCCGACCACCGACCAGCCGTTGGCGGTGTACCAGCGTGACTCGGCGCGGGTGGAGAAACGCGGGCCCTCGATGACGACCAGCGTGCCGCCGTCGACGGGCGTCCAGTCGGCGGCCCCGGCGGTGGTGACGGCCGCGGCGCGCCCGGTCGGGCAGTACGGGTCGGCGAGGCTCGTGTGCACCACCGGCGGGAGTGTGCCATCGGCAAGGGGCAGGCCGTCGAAGAAAGTCTGGACCCGGCTTGTCGTACGGTCGAACTGCTGGTCGGGGATGACCAGCGTGCCCGGACCGAGTTCGGGCCGCAGGCCGCCTACCGCGCACGGGGCCAGCACCTGCTGAACCCCGGCAGCGCGCAGCGCCCAGAGGTTCGCCCGGTAGTTGATCCGGTGCGGGGGCACACCGTGCTCCCGGCCGTGCCGGGGCAGGAACGCCACCCGGCGACCGTCCACCTCACCGAGGAACAGCGCGTCGCTCGGCGGACCGTACGGCGTGTCGATCCGTACTTCGGTCACGTCTTCGAGGAACGAGTAGAAACCCGATCCGCCGATGACGCCGATCTCCGCTGGGGCGACTCCGGACGGCAGCGCACTGGTCATGGCGTGTTGCTCCCTGGGGCTACGGCTGGCTTCAGGCGGCGTTGGAACTGCTGGACGAACCCGATCCCGACGACGGCTTCGAGGAAGAAGACGAAGTTGAAGACGAGGACGATGAAGACGACGAGCTGGACGACGAGTCACCAGACGACCCGGACGACGACCCGGACGACGAGCCGGTCGACGGAGTGGCCGAGCCCGACGGGCCCGACGACTTGCCCGACGACGCGCGGTTGTCGGTCCGGTAGAAGCCGGAGCCCTTGAAGACCACACCGACGGCGGAGAAGACCTTACGCAGCCTGCCCTGGCAGGCCGGGCACACGGTCAGGGTGTCGTCCGTGAACTTCTGAACGGCCTCCAGGCCTTCGCCACAGGCAGTGCACTGGTACTGGTACGTCGGCACGGTTCAGGTCCTCCTAGAAGCAATAAACAGGGTCGGATACTGGCACTCCTACCTGCTGAGTGCCAATGATGCGTCATCCGTCCGGGCGGAGTCCACCGTGGGGTGAACAAGGACGTCCAAGGACGGCTTCGACGCCGGGACGAGCCAGCGCTGACCGGTGGCGGCGACGATCAGTCCGATCACGGCCGCGGCCACGGTCAGCAGGAACGCCGGGCCGGCGCCGTGCGCGTCGGCGACGACGCCGGCGGCCAGCGATCCGGTCGCCAGGCCGAGGCCGATGGCACCGGTGAGCCAGGTGAACGCCTCGGTCTTGGCCGCCGCCGGCACCAGCGTCTCCACCAGGGTGAACCCGGTGATCAGCGCGGGCGCGATGGTCAGACCGCACAGCAGGGCGAACGGGATCATCAGGCCGATGGAGCCGATCGCCCACAGCGGGGACGTGCCCACCACAAGCGCGGCGAAGGCCAGCATCAGCCGGTTGCGGGCCGGACGCTTCCAGGCGACCGCGCCGTACACCGCGCCGGAGACCAGGCTGCCGCCCGCGAACGTGCCGTAGAGCACGCCCGACAGGCTTTCGTGACCGGCGTGCTCGGCGAACGCGGTGATCGCCACCTGCACACTGCCGAACACCATCCCGATGCACATGAACGCGGCGATGAGGAGCCTTACTCCCGGCACGCGCAGTGCGGACACGTGCGGTGCGGAGTCGGCCGTACGGATGACCAGGGTCGGGGCGGAAGCCCGCTGGACGGCGAACGCCAGGGAGCCGACCAGGGTGAGTGCCGCCTCCACGGCCAGACCGGCCGCCGGGTGGATGCCGGTGGCCAGGAAGGTCACCAGGACCGGGCCGAGCACGAAGGTGAACTCGTCGGTGACCGATTCGAACGCGAACGCGGTCGAGAGCTTCTTGTCGCTGCCGAGCACATGCACCCAGCGGGACCGGACCATCGAGCCGATCTGCGGGACGCTCGCCCCGGACAGCGCGGCGAGGATGAACAGCAGCCACAGCGGGGCGCCGGACACGGTGCTGATGATCAGCGCGGTGACCACGACGGCGTGCACGATCGCGCCGGGCACGATGACCGCGGCCTGGCCGAACCGGTCGGCGAGGCGGCCGGTCTGCGGACCGGCCAGCGCCAGCGACACCGCGGCGACCGCCGCGACGAGACCGGCCGTACCGTACGACCCGGTGGTGTGCCGGACGAGCAGGATGATGCCCATGCTGAGCATCGCGAACGGCAGTCGCGCGAGCAGCGCGGGCGTCAGGAACCGCCACGCACCGGGGGTGCGGAGCAGACCGGAGTAGGTGGCGATCACGCGCGGCCCCCGGTACGGGGTTCGCGGAGCACGCCGGAGAACACGTCTGAGACAGCAACGGCTGCGGGCCTCGGTCGAACGAACGACACGGGGTTTCTGCTTCCTGCCACCTGGTGGCGCGTCACTCGTCCGCTAAGGACGGGGACCCCGGACGCGCCGAGAGCTGTCCTCAGCGCCGACCGGGGAAGATACCGGCCCTCGCGAGGAGGGTCCCGGCCGCCGTTCGGTCACGCCAGCCCTGCGTCAGGCAGAGATGGTCGGTGATGTAGTGAAGGCGTCGTTCCGGGCGGGGTCCAGCGCCGGATCGACGGGCACCCGCGCGGAGGCCGCCTCTCGGTGGTCCACGGGGGTACACGTAAATCGTACAACGATCGGCCGGAGGCAAATCTTCCCCGTGAGCTGCACCACGGGATCGAAGTCCCGCTAGTCGCCCTTTTCACCGAACCAGCCGGCCAGCTTTCCGCCCCGGCTGACGGCCCTGAGCCGCCGTTCGGTGGCGTCGCGGACCTTGTCCGTGGCCACCACGAGCAGGTCGTCGCCGTGCTGGAGGATCGTGGTGGGCGACGGTACGAAGCTGGACCCGTTGCGGACGATGAGGGTCACCGCGGCGCCCTTGGGCAGTCGCAGCTCAGCGACCTCGACGTTGTGCATCCGGGAGTCGGGCGGAATGCTCGCCGACAACAGGTGCCCGCGCAGCCGGTCCAGCGGCGCGGACTCGATGCCGAGGTCCGTGGTCAGCGGATTGACGGCGAAACCGGCCATCCGGGCCACCCAGGGCAGTGTCGGGCCCTGCACCAGGGTGAACACGATCACCAGCACAAAGGTGATGTTGAAGAGCCGCTGGGCGTGCGGAACACCCTCGGTGATCGGGATGGTCGCCAGGACGATCGGCACCGCGCCGCGCAGCCCGGCCCAGGACAGGATGAGCTGCTCGCGCCAGCTGACCCCGAACGGGGTGGTGGCGACGATGACCGACAGTGGCCGGGCCACCAGGAGCAGCACGCTGCCGATGATCAGCGCCGGCAGCACCGCGTCGCCCAGGTTGTGCGGGGTGACCAGGAGCCCGAGCAGGACGAACAGGCCGATCTGGGCGATCCAGCCCAGGCCCTCGGCGAAGCCGCGGGTGGCAGCCCGGTGCGGCAGGGCCGAGTTGCCGAGCACGAGCGCGCACAGGTACACGGCGAGGAAGCCCGAGCCGTGCAGGAGGGCGCCCGCGGAGTAGGCGAGGACACACAGGGCCATGGCGGCGATCGGGTACAGGCCGGACGCGGGCAGTGCCACGTGTCGCATGCCCAGCGCGCCGAGCTTGCCGACCGCCAGGCCGATCGCGGTGCCGATGGACAGTTCCAGGGCCATCTCGCCGAGCAGGCCGTACCACGTGTGGTGGGCGTCGGCGGTGGCGAACGCGACCACGAGTATCACCACGGGGGCGTCGTTGAAGCCGGACTCGGCTTCGAGCATGCCGGTCAGTTTCTTGGGCAGCGGCAGCTTGCGCAGTACGGAGAACACCGCGGCGGCGTCCGTCGAGGACACGATCGCGCCCATGAGGATCGCCGTGGACCAGTCCACGTCCAGCACCCAGCGACTGGCCACCGCCACGATCGAGACGCTCACCCCGACCCCGAGGGTGGAGATGAGCGCGGCCCCGGGGACCGCGGGTTTGATCTCCTTCCAGTCGGTGGCTATCCCGCCCTCGGCGAGGATGACGATCAGGGCGGCGTAGCCGAGCGTCTGGGTCAGTTCGGCGTCGCTGAAGGAGAATCCGAGGACGTCCTGGCCGAGGAGGACACCCAGTCCGAGGTAGAGCAGCAGACTGGGGAGTCCGGTCCTGGTGGCGAGCCGGACCGCGATGACAGCGACCAGGACCACGACCGCGCCGAGTAGTAGCGCGTTGTTGAGCTCGGACAGCGACAAGAAGCAGACCTCCACATTGAAGCGATGGCATGACGATTTCTTTACATTTTCCCGCATGTGATCGCGCAGTGCGAAGTCGCATCGTCAGGAGTGCCCGGGATCACGGCCGAAAGCGGGATCTGTACAGCCTCTAAGGTGTCTCTTGCCTCGCAACGATCGTTGAAGGACCTTGATGCCCGCCTCGCAGACGCCTGACCCGCCGAATCCGGGCCCGGACCGGCCCGGTCCCGGCGATCCCGACCCCCGGCACCCCCGCCGGGAGACCGCCGGTACGGACGACTCCGGCTGGCAGACCTTCCAGCCGATGGCGTCGTGGCCGGACGAGCCCTTCGCCCCGGAGCCACAGCGGCCCGCCCCCGGGGAGCCGCAACCCGGGCAGCCACCGCGGGCCGAGCCACAGCGGTCCGACCCGCGCCGCGCCGAGCAGTACCAGCGGCCTGTCCAGCAGGCCGGGCCGCCGCCCGTACCCCCGCCGGCTGCCATCCCGGCGGCGGTGCCCGCTGAGACTCCGGCCGAGACCCCCGCCCCCGCGGCGTCCGCCGCCGGGACCGGCAGAGTGCTGCCCCGCGAACAGGTCCAGCAGGCCAACGAGGCGAAGCACAAGGCCAAGGGCCACAAGAAGAAGTCGCGCCGACTGCGGAACACCCTGATCGTCTTCGTCGTGCTGTTCGCGGTGGTCGTCGGCGGCTCCGGCTGGTACGGCTGGGACCTGTCCCGCAAATCCTTCCCCGACGTCGACGGCGCGGCGAAGCTGCCGGGCCTGACCGGCAACGTCGAAGTGGTGCGGGACGCCAACGGCATCCCGCAGGTCTACGCGGACACCTCCGAGGACTTGTTCCGCGCCCAGGGCTACGTCCAGGCGCAGGACAGGTTCTATGAGATGGACGTACGGCGGCACATGACGGCCGGCCGGCTCTCCGAGATGTTCGGCGAGAGCCAGGCCGACAACGACGAGTTCCTCCGTACGCTCGGCTGGCGCAAGACGGCCGAGAAGGAGGTGACGATGCTCTCCCCGGAGGCGCAGCGCTTCCTCCAGGCGTACTCCGACGGCGTCAACTCCTACATCAAGGGCCGTTCGACGAGCGAGCTGTCCTTCGAGTACCCGATGCTCGGTGTCGTCCACAGCGGCTACAAGCCCGAGCCGTGGGCCCCGGCCGACTCGGTCGCGTGGCTGAAGGCCATGGCCTGGGACCTGCGTACGAACCTGCAGGACGAGATCGACCGGGCGCTGCTCAGCGACAAGCTGACGGTCAACCAGATCGACCAGCTGTACCCGCCCTACCCGTATGAGAAGAACCAGCCGATCGTGCCGACCGGCGCGGTGGTGAACGACCCGAAGGCGCCCGGCGGCGAGCAGTTCCAGCCGGGTGCGCCGCAGGTGTCCCCGCCCAAGTCTGCGCAGTCGGCGCTCGGCACGCTCTCCAAGGCGCTGGAGGACCTGCCGTCGCTGTTCTCCGACCGGTCCTCGGGCGTCGGATCGAACTCGTGGGTGGTGTCCGGTAAGAACACCGTCACCGGCAAGCCGCTGCTTGCCAACGACCCGCACCTGTCGGCGTCCCTGCCCAGCGTCTGGTATCAAATGGGCCTGCACTGCCGGACTGTCAGCGCGCAGTGCTCGTACGACGTCGCCGGGTTCACCTTCTCCGGCATGCCGGGCGTGGTCATCGGCCACAACAACCGCATCTCGTGGGGCTTCACGAACCTGGGCGCGGACGTCACCGACCTGTACCTCGAAAAGGTCAACGCGACCGGCTACCTCTACGACGGTGCCTACCTCCCGTTCGACGAGGTCCGCGAGGAGACCATCAAGGTGGCCGGCGGCAAGGACCGGCAGATCACCGTACGGTCGACCAAGCACGGGCCGATCCTGTCCGAGTCTTCGGACGAGCTGAAGGACGTCGGCAAGGAAGCACCGATCCCCGACCCGTCGCCACAGCGCGAGGAGGGCTTCGGGGTCGCCCTGCGCTGGACGGCGCTCGACCCGGGCAAGACGATGGAATCGCTGTTCCAGCTCAACAAGGCCGGGAACTGGAACGAGTTCCGCGCGGCGGTCAAGGGCTTCGAGGCCCCGTCGCAGAACCTCGTGTACGCGGACGTCGACGGCAACATCGGCTACCAGGCGCCGGGGAAGATCCCGGTCCGCCGGTCGGGTGACGGCCGCTGGCCGGTCTACGGCTGGGAGGGCAAGTACGACTGGGACTCCTACATCCCGTTCGAGTCGCTGCCGTACCGCTACAACCCGCCGGAGGGCTACATCGTCACCGCGAACAACGCGGTGGTCTCCCCGGGTTATCCGTACCTCCTGACCAACGACTGGGGCTACGGCTCCCGCAGTCAGCGGATCAACGACCTGATCAAGCAGAAGACCGACAGCGGCGGGAAGATCGACGCGGCGTTCATGGCGGGTGTCCAGAACGACGACCGCAACCCTGTCGCCGAACTGCTCGTCCCGTACCTGCTCAAGGCCGAAGTGACCGACCCGTGGGTGCGTGAGGCCCAGGACCTGCTCAAGACCTGGGACTTCCGCAACAACGCCGATTCGAAGGGTGCCGCGTACTTCAACGCGGTGTGGCGTCAGCTGCTGCTGCTCGGTTTCGGCGACAAGATGCCGATGAGCGTCCGGGCGGACAACGACTGCAGTACGGACAACTCCGGCAAGCGCGCCTGCGGCAAGCGGGACGACTCCAGCGCACAGCCCGACGGCGGCGACCGCTGGTTCGAGGTGGTCCGCGCCCTGCTGCCGGACGCCGAGAGCCCGTGGTGGAACGTCTCCCGCGACCCGGGGAAGATCACGACCCTCGACCAGCTGCTGAGCAAGGCCCTGACTGCGGCCCGCAAGGAACTGACGGTCAAGCTCGGCTCGGACATCGACACCTGGAGCTGGGGCCGGCTGCACACACTGGAACTGAAGAACCAGACCCTCGGCACGGCGGGGCCGAAGCCGGTGAAGTGGCTGCTCAACCGCGGCCCGTTCGAGATGGGTGGCGGTGAGGGCGTGGTCGACGCGACCGGCTGGAACGCCGCGCAGGGTTACCAGGTCACCGCGGTCCCGTCGATGCGGATGATCGTCGACCTCGGCAACCTCGACGCGTCGCGGTGGATCAACCTGACCGGCAACTCCGGGCATGTGTTCAACGACAACTACACCGATCAGACCAATCTGTGGCGCAAGGGCAAGACCCTGCCCTGGGCCTTCAGCAGGCAGGCGGTCGACGGGACGAAGAAGCACACGCTGACGCTGCATCCGTAGCCGGACACGCCGCTGCCCCGTACGTGCCCACGTACGGGGCAGCGGCGTGTCCGGGTGCTAAAACCGCAGGACCCCGGCCGCGGTCACCGCCGCGTCCACCGGGCGGTCGTGCGCCTGCGCGGGGACGTGCTCAAGCACCTCGTCCTCATACAGCAGCACCAGGGTGAACGCGGACGTCCTGGCCAGGGCGCGGTCGTACGAGCCGCCGCCGCGGCCGAGCCGCATCCCGGACCGGTCCACGGCCAGACCCGGCACGACCAGCACACCGGCCTCCCGGACGGCCCCGGGGCCGAGGCGCGGCCCCGCCGGCTCCCGGAGCCCCCGCCCGGCCTTCACCAGCGACTCAGGACCCGCGTACACCGCCCAGTCCAGGTCGTTGTCGCCGAGCAGGACCGGCAGGAGCACCCGGCACCCCAGGTCGTGGAGCACCTGCGGGAGGTCCCGGGGCCCCGGCTCCGAGCCGACGGGGACGTAGGCCGCGACTGTCCTGACCGCGGCCGACCCGCTTCGCGCGGGTCCCGTGCCCGTCAGTTCGGGGAGTACGGCCAGCGCGCGGCCGATCCCGTCCGCCGTCAGCGCACGCTGCTCCACTCCAAAGAGTGACCTCGCGTGCACCAAATGTGATCTGAGTGTGGCCTTGTCGTTGGCGGCGTCCCGCATGCTGTTCCTTAAGTGCCCGGTGTCTGGGAGCTGTTCCAGGCGCGATTTCAGCACATCTGAAGGAGTCCCGCGCCCGTGCAGGTGTTGTCATGCTGACCTTCGGAGGCCTGGGCCTCCTGCTGCTCGCGGTGTTCACGGCAGCCGCCGTGACCGGCCTCGCGCTGGCCCTGTACCGCCTGCGCGCACTGACCGGGCCGGCCGGTGAGCTCGTCAGGCTGCGCCGCGAGGTCAAGCACCTGGAAGCCGCGCACGCCGAACTGGAACTCCTGTCGTTCACCGACCCCCTCACCGGGATCGGGAACTACCGCTACCTCCAGACAGTGCTCGACAAAGAGGTCCTGCGCGCCGAGCGCTTCGGCCATCCGTTCGCCCTGCTGCTGCTCGACCTCGACCGGTTCCGTACGGTCAACACCCGCTACGGGCACCAGGTCGCCGGGGCGGTCCTGCGGGCGTTCGCCCAGCGGCTCGCCGTGGAGATCCGCAAAGTCGACACCGTCGCCCGCTACGGCGGTGAGGAGTTCGTCATCCTGCTGCCCGAGACCGGCGCGGCCGGCGCGGCCAAGGTCGCCGAACGGCTCTGTTACGCGATCGCCAGGGAGCGCTTCGGCGACCCGGAGGACCCCGTACGCCTGACCTTGTCCGTCGGTGTCGCCGTCCTGCCGGGGGACGGCCTCCACGGTGTCGCCCTGTTGCGCGCCGCCGACGCTGCGCTGGCCCGGGCGAAGGCCGCCAAGCGGGTGCCCGACGACAACGTGACCGGGAACGGCTCCCGGAACGGCTTCAGGACGAGCTGACCGGTGTTCTTTTACGACACGGGTGACCACGCCGACCATGTGCGTGAGATTGTCTGACTGGCATGCGAGCGTGATGATCTGGGACCGGAGTTCCGAACCTGGCTCCGCAGTGACGTCGACAAGGAGATAAACCGGGATGAAAAGCGTCGAGGAGCACCTGGCGGCCGTACTCAAACAGGTCAAACCGCTGACCCCGTTCGAGCTGCAGCTCCTCGACGCCCAGGGCAGCGCGCTGGTCGACGATGTCACCGCGGCCGGCGACCTGCCGTCCTTCGACAACTCGTCCATGGACGGCTACGCGGTCCGCCTCACCGATGTGGCCGACGCGGGGGAGACCTATCCGGTGGTCCTCGACGTGGTCGCGGACCTGGCCGCGGGCAGCGCCGAGAGCGTCGTCCTGGAACCCGGCACGTGTGCCCGGATCATGACCGGCGCGCCGGTCCCCGAGGGCACCGAGGCCGTCGTTCCGGTGGAGTGGACCGACGGGGGGATGCCCACCGTGCGGATCACCCGCGCGCCCACGGAGGGCCGGTACATCCGCCGCCGCGGCGACGACGTGAAGTCGGGCGACACCGTCCTGGCGGCCGGGACCATCCTCGGCCCGCCGCAGATCGGCCTGCTCGCCGCGATCGGCCGGGACCGCGTCCGCATCCGCCCCCGGCCGCGGGTGGTCATCATGTCCACCGGCAGCGAGCTGGTCCCGCCGGGCCGCCCGATGACCGCCGGGCAGATCCACGACTCCAACAGCTACATGCTCACCGCCGCGGCCAAGGCCGCCGGAGCCATCGCGTACCGCGTCGGCAACGTCCCCGACGACCCGAAGATCCTCCTCGACACCATCGAGGACCAGCTGATCCGCGCCGACGCCATCGTCACCACCGGCGGCGTGAGCATGGGCGCGTACGACACGGTCAAAGAGGTCCTCACCGGCCTCGGCACAGTCGAGTTCGGCAAGGTCGCCATGCAGCCCGGCATGCCACAGGGCTTCGGTGTCATCGGCCCGGACGAGATCCCGATCTTCACGCTGCCGGGCAACCCGGTCAGCGCGTACATCTCCTTCGAAGTGTTCGTCCGCCCCGCGCTGCTGCGCATGCAGGGCATCGAGGACGTCCACCGGCCGCTGGTGCACGCGCTCCTGACCGGCGACATCAGTTCGCCCAAGGACAGACGGCAGTTCCTGCGCGGGCACTACACGCCGGGTGCCGACGGCGCCCCGGGCACGGTCGTCCCGGTCGGCGGCCCCGGTTCGCACCTGCTCGGCGCCCTCGCGAAGGCCAACGCGCTGATCATCGTGCCGGCGGAGGTCACCGAGGTGGCCGACGGTGGCACGGTCGAGGCCCTACTGCTGGACTGACCCGGCTGCACTAGCGTGGCCACTGTTCTGACACACGTACTCGGACAGGGGAAACATGGCCCGCGGGGAGCACCTCACCCACCTCGACGAAACCGGGGCCGCCCGGATGGTCGACGTGACGGCCAAGCAGGCCTCCGTGCGGAGCGCGACGGCCACCGGGCGGGTCCTGGTGACCGCGCGGGTCGTCGCGCTCCTCCGCGGCGGGGGCATGCCCAAGGGCGACGCCCTGGCCACCGCCCGCATCGCCGGGATCATGGGCGCCAAACGCACACCCGACCTGATCCCGCTGTGCCACCCGATCGCCGTGCACGGCGTCAAGGTCGAGCTGTCGGTCGCCGACGACGGAGTGGACATCAGCGCGACCGTACGGACCGCTGACCGCACCGGCGTCGAGATGGAGGCGCTCACGGCCGTCACCGTCGCCGCGCTGACCGTCATCGACATGGTCAAAGCGGTCGATCCGGGCGCGACGATCACCGGTGTCCGGGTGGAAGAGAAGACCGGCGGGGTCTCGGGTGACTATCGTCGCCCTGTCACTGACGTCGAAGGAGGGGACCACTGATGCGAGCCATGGTCATCACCGTGTCGAACCGGGCCGCGGCCGGGGTCTACCGGGACGAGAGCGGTCCGGTCCTGGTCCAGGCACTGCAGTCGCTCGGCTTCGAGACCCGCGGCCCCCAGGTGGTGCCGGACGGTGAACCGGTCGAGCAGGCACTGCGCGACGCGTGCGCCCAGCGCTACGACGTTGTCATCACCACCGGCGGCACGGGGATATCGCCGCTGGACCGCACGCCGGAGATGACCCGTCGGGTCATCGCGTACGAGGTCCCCGGTATCGCCGAGGCGATCAGGATGAAGAGCTTCGAGAACGTCCCCACGGCGATCCTGTCGCGCGGGGTCGCCGGTGTGGCCTCGGTCCAGGACGGCCACTGGACGTACCGCAGCCTGATCGTCAACCTCCCCGGCTCGCCGGGCGGGGCCAAGGACGGCATCGCGATCCTCGCCCCGGTGCTGCCGCACGTGGTCCAGCAGATGCAGGGCGTCGACCACGGCGGCACGGCCGCCGGCGGCGGTTTCGGCGGCAGTGGTTACGGTTCCGCGCCCGGCGGCCAGGGCGGCGGCTACGGTGCGGGCGGCTACAGCGGCGGCCAGCAGCCGGGCGGCGGCTACGGCGCTCCCGGCGGCTATCCCCAGCAGGGTGGTCAGCAGCAGGGTGGTCAGCAGGGCGGCGGCCAGCAGGGCGGCGGCTACGGGGGTGCCGCGTCGGGCAACCCGTGGGGCTGACCCGCAGCTGGCCGGCCCAGCTCGCGGAGGGGCGGGTGACCCTGCGGCCGATCCGCAACCGGGACGCCGAGGCCTGGCAGGCGGTGCACGTCCGCAACCGCGACTGGCTGCGGCGCTGGGAGGCGACCGTACCGCCGGGGACGAACGGCTCCCGGCGGCCCACCTTCCGGCAGATGGTCCGCTACCTGCGGACGGAGGCCGCCGGCGGGCGCATGCTGCCGTTCGTCGTGCTCTACGACGGGCGGCTCGTCGGCCAGGTCACCGTCGCGGGCATCACCTGGGGGTCGATGTGTTCCGCGCACATCGGCTACTGGGTGGACGAGTCGGTGGCCGGACGCGGGGTCACGCCCACCGCGGTCGCCCTCGCGGTCGACCACTGCTTCTTCCGGCTCGGGCTGCACCGCATGGAGGTGTGCATCCGCCCGGAGAACCGGCCCAGCCGCCGGGTGGTGGAGAAGCTCGGCTTCCGCGAAGAGGGCCTGCGTCCGCGCTATCTGCACATCGACGGCGACTGGCGGGACCACCTGGTGTACGCGTTGAACGCCGACGAGGTCCCGCAGGGCCTGGTGACGCGGCTGCGCGCGAATCTGCCGTAAATCAGCCCCGACGACGGCTGAACCCGTCGTCCGCGGGGTAGGGATCTCCCTCTGATCGACAGGTCCATCTATCGCTCTGTAGACAAAGCGGCCAGTCTGGGTAGGTGACATGCGTCCCTCTAGCCTCATATGCATCAGTAGTCACACACGCATCAAAGAAGATGGTGCGACACACCGTGTCTAATCCGACGATGCAGTGCCGAATCGCCCTAGCGTGGACGTCGTGAGCAGCAGCGGCCTGATCTACGCAGCCATCGTGGGGGCTTGGGCCGCCTACCTGGTGCCCATGTGGCTCCGTCGGCAGGACGAGCTCAACGAGCGGCGGTCCACCGGGCGGTTCACCACCGCCATCAAGCTCCTCTCCCGGCGCGAAGCCTTCGAGCTCCGGCACGCGCGACGCGTCGCCGAAGACGAAGAGAGCCGTACGGGAGTCCACATCTCGGTCGACGAACTGCGTTCGCTCAAGCGGCCGACGCGTGTCGACAGGACAGCCCCGGCGGCCAAGCAACAGCCCCAGGCACCGGCCCAGTCTCCGGCGCCGCCCCCGCTCCAGACGGAGCCGCCGGTCGCGCCGCCGGCTCCCGCCCCCGCGCCGACCGTCGCCCCCCGCCCCCCGGCGGCCCGCCCGGCCCGCCCGGCCCGCCCGGCCCGCCCGGCCCGCCCGGCCCGGCCGCCCGGCGGACCGGACGGCCGGGCCGTCCTGCTCGCCCGCCGCCGCCGGGTCATCGTCTGCCTGTTCCTGCTGTTCGCAGCGTGCGTCGCGGTGGCCGCCACAGTCGGCAGCGTGGTCCTGTGGACCCTGCCGGCCGTCCCCGGCCTGCTCCTGTCCGCGTACATCGTCCACCTGCGGGTCCAGGAACGCCGGCGATACGAGTCGACGCTGCGCCGCAGGTTGCGTTCCCACGTCTCCCCGTCGGCGGGACCGTCTGCCGGACCCGGGGCCCAGCGCCGCCGGGCCGAACCCGTCGAGGGCGCCGCGGACGACCGCCCGCACAGGCCTGCCGGCAAGACCGGCGGGCGCCCGGGAAAAGCACCGAGGCCAGGCAAGGCGCCCAACGGCGGCAAGGTGGTCAAGCCGGGACACGGCGCCGCGGCGGACGCCCGCCGCGGTGACGGCGACACGGAGCACGCCGACTGGATCGCTGAGATCCGCGGCACCGTGGACATCCACCTCCCGGGCGACGTCGACGACGACCGGGACCGCGACGCCTGGGACCCCGTTCCGGTGCCCCTGCCGACGTACGTCACCGCTCCCGTCGTCCCGCGCGGCGGCAAGGGTGACGGGGTGGCGGTTCCGGCCCCGCAGGCTCCGGCGGCTCCGTCCGTGCCGGAGCGGAGCGCACCCGCCACACCCCTGTTCGACCAGTACGACCCCGATCCGCGGTTCGGGCGCCGCGGCGGTCCCGGAGTCCACCCGGTCGGCCAGGACGACTATGAACACGAGTGGCCGCGGGCCAGCAACGAGTGATCCACTTCTCGGCGGAATCGGTTTCCGAAGCACTCCGCCGAGGTGGTAATGTTCTTCCCGTCGGGCCCGTGGCGCAGTCTGGTAGCGCACCTCGTTCGCATCGAGGGGGTCTGGGGTTCAAATCCCCACGGGTCCACACAGTCCAGAAGCCCCACCGGTTCATCCGGTGGGGCTTCTGGCGTTTCCGGCGTTTCCGGCGGGTGCGCGAGGGGCGCGCGGCGGTCCAGGTTTTTAGCTGTAGTCACCATGCGTGTGCGGGCGCTTATTACGGTCGCGTAGCCCCGTCGCGAAGTGCCAGCATCCTGTGACATGGCTGACCTTGGAATCACTGATTTGACCCTGTCCGGAGCAAAGAAAGATCTTTTGTCCGGTATCGACTCCTACGTTGCCATTGGGGACAGCTTTACCGAAGGCCTGGGCGACCCTGGCCCTGACGGCACCCTGCTCGGCTGGGCGGACCGCTTCGCCGGTCGCCTCGCCACCGTGCGACCAAGGCTGATGTACGCGAACCTCGCGGTGCGCGGCAAGATGCTGCACCAGATCGTCGAGGAGCAGCTGCCCACCGCCTTGGAGCTGCGGCCCACGATGCTGAGCTTCTGCGCCGGCGGCAACGACGTGCTCCGGCCCGGCGGTGACCCCGACAAGCTCGCCGCCGAGTACGAACAGGCGGTGGTGGCGCTGCGCGCGGCGGGGTCGCACGTGCTGGTTTTCACGGGATTCGACACCAAGGACATGACGTTCCTCAAGCTCATCCGCGGCAAGGTCGCGACGTACAACGAGAACCTGCGGGTGATCGCTGACAAGTACGACTGCACGGTGGTCGACCTCTGGGGCCTGGAAGCCACCCAGGACCGGCGCGCGTGGAGCGAGGACCGGCTGCACCTGTCGGCTGAGGGCCACGAGCGGGTGGCGCTGAAGGCCAGCCAGGCGATGGGCCTGGCGATCGAGACCGACCCGAACGCCCCGTGGCCCGAGGTGGCCGAGTCTGCGGCGGCGGACAAGGCCGCGGCGGCCCGCCTCGCCCAGGTGCAGGAGGCCGCCGCCGCGCGCCTGGCGCACGTACAGGAGAACGTCCAGTGGGCGCGTGAGCACCTCGCACCCTGGATCGGCCGCCGACTGCGCGGCGAATCCTCCGGCGACGGCCTGACGGCCAAGCGGCCGGACCTGGCGCCGTTGTGCGGATCGGGCACGGAGCGCAACTCCTGACGCGGTCTGCCCCGCCGGGAAGAGTCTCCCGGCGGGGTTCCGCGGTTTCAGCGACAGCACATCGTCAGATCCAGGTGGTCAGCCACATCCGGTCGCGCCACTGGTCCACCGGGATCGTCTGGCCGGTGAAGATCGGGAAGAAGTACAGGAAATTCCACGCGATCAGGACGATGATCGCGACCACCCCCGCGATGCCCCACGTGCGCCGTCTGTCGCTCGCCTCCGGTGGCCCCAGGATCGCGCCGAGCAGCATGGTCACCGCGAGCACCAGGAACGGTACGAACACGACCGCGTAGAACAGGAAGATCGTGCGGGACTGGTAGAAGTACCAAGGCAGCCAGCCGGCCGCCAGCGCGCCGAGTATCGCGCCGGCCCGCCAGTCGCGCCGCGCGGCCCAGCGGTAGAGCAGGTAGAGCACCGCCACCACGCCGGTCCACCACAGCAGCGGAGTGCCGATGCCGAGGACCTCCTGCGCGCAGTCCTGCGCTGTGCAGCCGTCAGTGCCCCGGTGCACGGTCTCGTACGAGTACGACACCGGGCGGCCGAGGACCAGCCAGCTCCAGAAATTCGATTCGTACGGATGCGAAGTGCCCAGGTTGGTGTGGAAGTTCCACATTTCCGCGTGGTAGTGCCACAGGCTGCGCAGGCCCTCCGGCATCCAGCGCATGTCGAACTGGAACGGCATACGGACGCCCAGGACCTTCTCCGGCGACAGCCCGTCACGGTTCGAGGCCCAGTGCCGGTTGTAGCCGTCGCTGGTCAGGAACCATCCCGACCACGACCAGATGTAGACGCCGATCGCGACCGGCACCGTGGACAGGAACGCCCACAGCACGTCGCGGCGCAGGACCGCGCGGACCGGCCGGGGCGCTCCGGCGGCGCGGCGGGTGCCGACGTCCCACAGGACGGTCATCGTCCCGAAGGCCGCCAGGTAGTACATGCCGCTCCACTTGGTGCCGCAGGCCAGGCCCAGGAGGATGCCGGCGATCAGCCGCCACGGGCGCAGTCCCAGGCCCATGGCCATCGCCTCGGCCGGGTCGATGCCGTCCTGCAGCCGCTGGGCCACCAGCGCCCGGGTCTGGTCCCGGTCGATGAGCAGTGCGCCGAACGCGGCCAGGATCCAGAACATCAGGACCAGGTCGAGCAGCGCGGTGCGGCTCATCACGAAGTGCAGGCCGTCGAGGGACAGCAGCAGGCCGGCGATGCAGCCGAGCAGTGTCGAGCGGAACAGCCGGCGGCCGATCCGGATGATCATCAGTACCGAGAGCGTGCCGAGCACCGCGACGGCGAACCGCCAGCCGAACGGCGTCAGGCCGAAGAGCTGCTCGCCGAGGGCGATGACCCACTTGCCGATCGGCGGATGGACGATGTACGAGGGGTCTGATTTGAACGCGTCGCCGAAGTTCCCGGCGAGGATGTCCTTGTTCGCGTTCTCGGTCCAGGTGCCTTCGTACCCCAGCTTGAGCAGTGACCAGCTGTCCTTGGCGTAGTAGGTCTCGTCGAATATCACCGCCTTCGGCGTCCCCAGGTGCCAGAACCGCAGGATCCCGGCCATCACGGTGATCAGCAGTGCCGCGATCCAGCCGCCGCCCGCGTAGGCGGTGCTGTCGGTGTACGCGGGCACCAGGCGCTCGCGCGGCGGTCTGCTCCGGCGCGGCCGGTATCCGAACCTGGCCAGGCTGGCCAGCGCCCGACGGCTGTCCTCAGCAGGTTCTCCCGAGCTCGCACCAGGCCCGCCGGAGTCGCTCTGCGGGCCGGGCGCAGGGCGGCTGAGGGGCTGGTCATCGGTCGCCACGTCGCTCGTCACCCGGACATCGTATGGGTGGGTTTCGCTGGGGGAGATGAGTCTGCCCCAGGCGGGGCGGCCGGGGTGGCCCCAGAGGTCCGGGGGCCGGGCCCCCGGGTGGACACAGTGGGGGAGGATTGGGCCTGTGCAGCATGAAATGAAGGACCCCACGGACGTTACGGCCGGACTACTGGTGCTCGCGGGCACCCCGATCGGGGACGTCGGGGACGCCCCGCCCCGCCTGGCGGCCGAACTCGCCAAGGCCGACATCGTCGCGGCCGAGGACACCCGGCGGCTGCGGCGGCTGACCGGTGCGCTCGGCGTCGAGGTGCCGGGCCGGGTGGTCTCGTACTTCGAAGGCAACGAGGTCGCCCGTACGCCCGAACTGGTCGCCGCGCTCAAGGACGGTAAGAGGGTGCTCCTGGTGACCGACGCCGGGATGCCGTCCGTCTCAGACCCGGGCTTCCGGCTGGTGGAAGGGGCGGTGGCCGAGGACATCAGGGTCACCGCGGTGCCCGGTCCCTCCGCGGTGCTGACCGCGCTGGCGCTGTCGGGGCTGCCGGTGGACCGGTTCTGCTTCGAGGGGTTCCTGCCGCGCAAGGGCGGTGAACGCGCCAAACGACTGGCCGAGCTCAAGGACGAGCCCCGTACGCTCGTCTTTTTCGAAGCGACCCACCGCATCGAGGACTCACTCAAGGACATGTCCGAGGCCTTTGGCGCGGACCGCCGTGCGGCCGTGTGCCGGGAGCTGACGAAGACGTACGAGGAGATCAAACGCGGCGGGCTCGGCGAGCTGACGGCCTGGGCCGCCGACGGGGTACGGGGGGAGATCACGGTCGTGGTCTCCGGCGCACCGCCGGCCGACCCGTCGGAGGCGGGGCCTGAGGAGCTCGCGGCCCGGGTGGCCCTGCGGGTGGACGCGGGCGAGAACCGCAAGGAGGCCATCGCTGCGGTCGCTGTGGAGGCGGGGCTGCCCAAGCGGATCGTGTTCGACGCGGTTGTGGCTGCCAAAAAGGGACCATCCCCCGCATAACGGTCGGGTTTTCCCGTACGCCCGAACTGTCGCGCAGTGACCTTGCCGACTTCCCGAGATCGCAAAACCGGACGTACGGTCAAACCCCGGTATGGCGGAGGTAGCGCCTAAGTCACCGGAAACGCCCGTTTCCCATGGTTCGTCCTGGTGAGCGTCAAGCCTTCCCGGAGCCCGGTTGCTGCCCGAATTGTCCGGGCATTCTCGATGCAGTAGGGGCAGGACCGGTACCGGCGACCCGGTGGTGGTCGGCCCCTCCGGTTCGGGGAGGTCGTCATGATCGACGGAACGCGCGGCCGTGGTGTCGTGCACGAGGCCTACGCATTCGTCTGCATGGGTTGCGGGCACGGTTGGGAACGGGACTACGAGATCAGGCACACCACCGACCTGCACGGGCACGAAGTGGTCGTGTACTACCTGGACACCGTCGCGGTGCCCTCGCCGTTCCGGCAGCCGCAGTGTGAGCGGTGCGACGGCCACCGGCTGCGGGTCCTGCCGGCGGGGCGGGTCGCCCGGATGCACCCTGCGGTTCCGCCGCAGCGCGCTCCCAAGCCGGACCCGAAGCCCGCGGCCAAAACCGACGGCCAGGCCCAGGACCAGCCGCGCCGCGGCTTTCTGCACCGCCGCAAGGGCGGCGGCCAGCCGGAGGCGGGAGCGGCCTGACGCGGGCCCGTTCCGACACGGTGCGGGTCGCCCGGCGGGGCGGCCCACACCCTCCGCATATATGGAGGGAAGCCACGCCGGGGCGGCCACTACGATTAGCCCTATGGCGGCCACAGATTCCCAACAGCAGCACGGTGTCGGTAAGACCTACTTCGTCACGACTCCGATTTATTACGTAAACGACGCACCGCACCTCGGCCACGCCTATACGACCATCGCAGGCGATGTGCTCACCCGCTGGCACCGCCAGCGCGGCGAGAAGGCGTGGTTCCTCACGGGCACCGACGAGCACGGCCAGAAGATCATGCGTACGGCCGCCGCGAACAACGTCACCCCGCAGGAGTGGTGCGACCGGCTGGTCGAGTCGGCGTGGAAGCCGCTCTGGGAGCACCTGGACATCGCCAACGACGACTTCATCCGGACCACGGAGAAGCGGCACACCGACCGGGTCCAGGAGTTCGTCCAGGACCTCTCGGACAAGGGCGAGATCTTCAAGGGCGGATACGAAGGCCCGTACTGCGTCGGCTGCGAGGAGTTCAAGGCTCCCGGCGATCTGATCGACGGTACCGGCGAGTTCGCGGGCGAGAAGGTGTGTCCGATCCACAAGAAGCCCGTGGAGATGCTTGAGGAGGAGAACTACTTCTTCAAGCTGTCCGAGTACGGCCCCAGGCTCCTTGAGTTCTACGCGGCCAACCCCGACTTCATCCAGCCGGAGTCGGCCCGCAACGAGGTCGTGAACTTCGTCAAGCAGGGCCTGCAGGACCTGTCGATGTCCCGGTCCACGTTCGACTGGGGCATCCCGATCCCGTGGGACACCAAGCACGTCATCTACGTGTGGATCGACGCGCTGCTGAACTACGCCACAGCGGTCGGCTACGGCGCGGACCAGGAGAAGTTCGACGCGACCTTCCCGGCCGACGTGCACCTGGTCGGCAAGGACATCCTGCGCTTCCACGCGGTGATCTGGCCGGCCATGCTGATGGCCCAGGGACTGCCGGTGCCCGGCAAGGTCTTCGCCCACGGCTGGCTGATGGTCGGCGGCGAGAAGATGAGCAAGTCCGCTCTGACTGGCATCTCACCGCAGCAACTCACCGAGCACTTCGGGGTGGACGCCTACCGCTGGTACTTCCTGCGGGCGATCCAGTTCGGCAACGACGGCTCGTTCTCGTGGGAGGACTTCTCCGCGCGCTACACCGCCGAGCTGGCCAACGACTTCGGCAACCTGGCCTCCCGGGTCGCCGCGATGGTCGGCAAGTACTTCGAGGGCGTCCTGCCTGCGGCGACGGCGTCCGGAGACGCCGAGAAGGTCCTCCAGGACGCGCTGGCGGAGACCGTGCGGACGGCCGACGATCTGATCGGCGAGAAGCTGGACTTCCAGGGCGGCATCGAGGCGGTCTTCGCCTTCGTGAAGCTGGTCAACGGCTACCTCACCGAGCAGGAACCCTGGAAGGTCGCCAAGGACGAATCCGCGGCGGGCCAGGCGAAGCTCGCCACGATCCTCTACACGGCGTCCGAGTCGCTGCGCGCGATGGCGGTCCTGCTCAACCCGGTGATGCCGACGATCTCCGAGAAGCTGTGGCTCTCGCTGGGCGCCGAAGCCTCCCTGGGCGCGCTCGCCGACCAGAAGGTCCAGGACGCCGGCACGTGGGGTCAGCTGCCCGCGGGCGCGACGATCACCAAGGGCGACATCCTGTTCCCCCGGTTGGAAGAGAAGAAGATCGCATAGTCAGCGCCACGCGGGCTCTGCCCAGGGGTCTGGGGCGTGGCGCCCCAGGTGGGCACATCCTGTTCCCGCGCCTTGAAGAGATCAAGAAGGAAGCGTAAAGCGATGAGTACGGTACGCAAGCGGCGCGACAAGCCGGAGAAGGACGTCTCTCCGCCCCCGGTCCCCGCGCCGCTGCGCGTGCCGGTGTGGGACGCCCACACCCATCTCGACCTGCAGGAGACCACGATCGAGGACGCCGTACGCACGGCGTCCTCGGTCGGGGTCGACACCCTGGTGCAGGTCGGCATCGACGTGCCGTCGTCGCGGTGGGCCCTGGAGGCCGCGCAGAGTCACCCGCGCATCCTGGCGACCGTCGCGCTGCACCCGAACGAAGCGCCGCGCCTGGTGCACGGCGATCCGGACGGCTGGTCGGGGCAGCAGCGCGAAGCCGGCGGCACGGCAGCCCTTGACGCGGCGTTGGAAGAGATCGACGCGCTGGCCGCGCACCCCCGGGTGCGGGGGATCGGCGAGACCGGGCTCGACTACTTCCGGACCGGACCTGACGGTGTGGAAGCCCAGCAGGAGTCGTTCCGGCGGCACATCGCGATCGCGAAGAAGCACGGCAAGCCCCTGGTCATCCATGACCGCGAGGCGCACGCCGACGTGCTGCGCATCCTCGACGAGGAAGGCGCTCCGGACAGTGTGGTCTTCCACTGCTACTCGGGCGACGCCGATATGGCCAAGGTCTGTACGGACAAGGGCTACATCATGTCCTTTGCCGGAACCGTCACGTACAAAAGCGCACAGGACCTGCGGGACGCGCTCGCGGTGGCTCCGCTGGAACTGCTCCTCGTTGAGACCGACGCGCCGTTCCTGACGCCTCATCCGTTCCGCGGGCGGCCGAACGCGCCGTATCTGATCCCGGTCACGGTCCGGGCGATGGCCCAGGTCAAGGGCGTCACCGAAGAAGAACTGTGCGCGGCACTCGCGGCGAACGCCGTACGAGTGTTCGGCACGCCCTGAACAGCGCCCTGAACAGTGCCTTGAGCAGTGCCTTGAGCAATGCCCTGAACAATCCCTGAGCGGTACGGATTACCCCGACCCAGGCCCAACGAGTGAATCTCCCCGGAAAACGCGACCACGTACCGTGACGATCCGTGTACAGTCCGTTGCTCGTCGGCGTGGCTGATCGCGCCACGTCGCCGTACCGGAGATTTTCAACGTCCAGGAGCAGTGGTGGGTCGTCGTTCCGCAGGCCCCGTCCCCCGGCAGTCCCGCCGGGCGGGCGGCCGGTCCGTATCGCCGAAACCGGCCTTCCTCGCCACGGTGCTGCCCCAGGCCCTGGTGGTGGCCGTGCTGGTCGGCGGCACCACCGCGTTCGTGTCGTACGACAAGACGGTGACCCTGGTCGTCGACGGCGAACAGCGCGTGGTGCGCACGTTCGCGACGGATGTGTCAGAGCTGCTGGTCAAGCAGGACCTTGTCGCCGGCGAGCACGACCTGGTCGCGCCGGGCCGCAAGACGAAGCTGGACGACGGCGACAAGGTCGCGGTCCGCTACGGCCGTCCGCTGACCATGACCCTGGACGGGCGGCAGCAGCAGGTGTGGGTGACCGCCACCTCGGTGGCCGAGGCCCTGGACCAGCTGGGGGTCCGGGCCGACGGTGCGTTCCTGTCGGTCTCCCGCGACCTGCCGATCGGCCGGCAGGGGCTGGTGCTGGACATCCGCACCGAACGCGGCGTCACCTTCCTGGTGGACGGCCGACAGGTGCCCTTGCGCACCAACGCCGCCACAGTGGCGGAGGCCATCGGGCAGGCGGGCTTGGCGCTCGGCCCGCAGGACCGCATCAGCGCGCCGCTGGACGCGTACCCGACCGAGGGCCAGACCGTCGAGATCCTGCGGATCTCGGGCTCCACGGTGACCAAGGACGAGAAGATTCCGTTCGAGACGGAGAAGCAGGACGACCCCACCCAGTACAAGGGCAGTGAGGCCGTCGTCACCAAGGGCGTGCCCGGGATCAGGAAGACCACCTTCGCGTTCGAAACGGTCAACGGTGCAAAGCAGAAGCCGCGCAAGGTGTCGGAGCAGGTGGTCAAGGAACCTGTGAAGCAGGTGGTGAAGGTCGGCACCAAGGCCCTGCCCACCAGCGTCGCGGGCACGGACAACCTCAACTGGGGCGCGCTGGCACAGTGCGAGGCGGGCGGCCGGGCCGACGCGGTGGATCCTTCGGGGACTTACCACGGTCTCTACCAGTTCGACCGGGGGACGTGGAGGTCGATGGGCGGCAGCGGGGCGCCGAGCGAGGCCCCCGCTGCCGAACAGACCTACCGGGCCAAACTGATGTTCGTACAGCGGGGGTCGAGTCCGTGGCCGCACTGTGGCCGTAGGCTTTACTCGTGAATGAGCACGACAGAGGGCTTCTCGGCCCCGCGGAGATCCGCGAACTGGCCACCGTCCTCGGCGTACGCCCGACCAAGCAGCGCGGGCAGAACTTCGTCATCGACGCCAATACCGTCCGCAGGATCGTCCGTACGGCCGACGTGCGCGCGGACGACACCGTGCTTGAGGTCGGCCCGGGCCTCGGCTCGCTGACCCTGGCGCTCCTGGAGGTCGCCGCACACGTCACCGCGGTGGAGATCGACCCGGTGCTCGCGGGACACCTGCCGACCACCATCGCCGCGCGGATGCCCGACAAGGCGGCGAACTTCGAGCTGGTGTCCGGCGACGCGATGACCGTCACCGAACTGCCCGGACCGGCTCCCACCGCCCTGGTGGCCAACCTCCCGTACAACATCTCGGTCCCGGTCCTCCTGCACATGCTGGAGACGTTCCCGACGATCGAGCGCACCCTGGTGATGGTGCAGGCCGAGGTCGCCGACCGGCTCGCCGCCGCCCCGGGGAACAAGGTGTACGGCGTGCCGTCGGTGAAGGCCGCCTGGTACACCGAGGTGAAGCGGGCCGGCGCGATCGGGCGGCACGTCTTCTGGCCGGCCCCGAACGTCGACTCAGGGCTTGTCTCACTGGTGCGGCGCGATCCGCCGGAGACCACCGCCACCCGCAAGGAGGTCTTCGCGGTGGTCGACGCGGCCTTCGCGCAGCGCCGCAAGACGCTGCGGGCGGCGCTGGCCGGCTGGGCGGGCTCCGCGCAGGCGGCCGAGGACGCTTTGACGGCCGCGGGCATCGACCCGAAGCTCCGGGGCGAGATGCTCACCGTGGACCAGTTCGCCCGCATCGCCGAGAACAAGATCGAGTCCGGTCGGCAGACCGGGCCCGTCGCGGGATAGCCCCTTCGGGCGCCGCCCTGCGCGGGTGACGGCCGTCCGTCACCCGTACGATCGAGGCAACCCCCGACGAGCCCCGAGGAGCATGCACGCGTGTCCGCCGTTACCGTCGTGGTGCCCGCCAAGGTCAACCTGCAGCTAGCAGTAGGCGCGGTGCGTCCGGACGGCTACCACGAGCTGGTGTCGGTGTTCCACGCCGTCGCCCTGTTCGACGAGGTGACCGTACGGGCGGCCGACCGGCTGACGGTCACCGTCGAAGGCGAGGGCGCGGAGTCGGTCCCCACGGACCGCTCCAACCTGGCCGCCAAGGCTGTCGAACTGCTCGCTGACCGGCTGGGCCGGTCGCCGAACGTGCACGTGCACATCGACAAGGGCATCCCTGTCGCCGGCGGCATGGCGGGCGGCAGCGCGGACGCCGCGGCCACGCTCCTGGCCTGCGACGCCCTGTGGGGCACCGGGACCCCGCGGGAACTGCTCCGCCGCCTGGGCGCGGACCTCGGCAGCGATGTGCCGTTCAGCGACCTCGGCGGCACCGCGATCGGCACCGGACGCGGCGAACAACTGGCCGCCGTGCCGACGGTCGGCCGCTTCCACTGGGTCTTCGCGCTGGCCGACGGAGGTTTGTCGACCCCCGCCGTCTACCGCGAGTGCGACCGGCTGCGCACGGGTCGTCCCGTACCCGATCCGCTTCCCAGCGAGCCCCTCATCGCCGCGCTGCGCGCCGGGGACGCCCACGCGCTGGGCCGGAACCTGAGCAACGACCTCCAGGAGGCCGCAGTCTCGCTGCGGCCCTCGCTGGCCGACACGTTGTCCGTCGGCACCGCCGCGGGCGCGCTCGGCGCCCTGGTCTCCGGCTCCGGGCCCACCTGCGCGTTCCTCGCGGAGGACGCAGCCGGCGCGGCGCGGGTCGCCGCGGCCCTGGAGGCCTCCGGCACCTGCCGGGCCGCCCGGGTCGCCGAAGGCCCCGTGCCCGGAGCCCGGGTGAAGCCCGCCGAGTGGGTCCTGCGCAGCAGCGTCCGCTGACAGCGCCCGCGGAAGCACCGGCCCGCTGACGTTGTTCGCCTTAAGGGCGCCCGCTGAACGGGGCGTCCACCACCACCTCATCCCAATTTCCAAGAATTCGAGAAAGAACCACTGTGGCGAACCTGGTCAATCTGGAGAACGTCGGCAAGGCGTACGTCATGCGTACGCTCCTCGACGGCGTGTCCCTCGGCGTCGGCGAGGGCGAGCGCATCGGCGTCGTCGGCCGCAACGGCGACGGCAAGACCACGCTGATCAAGGTCATGGCGCAGCGGGAGCCGGTGGACTCCGGCCGGGTCACCCACGTCAGCGGTCTGCAGATCGGCTTCCTGTCCCAGACGGACGACCTCGACCCGGCCGCGACCGTCCGGCACGAGATCATCGCCGACCGGGCCGACCACGAGTGGATGGGCGACGCGAAGGTCCGCGACGTCATCAACGGCTTGTTCGGCGGCCTGGACATGCCCGGCTTCCCGCAGGGCCTCGACACGGTCATCGGCCCGCTGTCAGGTGGTGAGCGCCGCCGTATCGCGCTGGCCAAGCTGCTCATCTCCGAGCAGGACCTGATCATCCTGGACGAGCCGACCAACCACCTCGACGTCGAGGGCATCTCCTGGCTCGCCCAGCACCTGAAGACCCGCCGGTCCTCGCTTGTCGTCGTCACCCACGACCGGTGGTTCCTGGACGAGGTCTGCACCCGCACCTGGGACGTCCAGTCCGGACAGGTGTACGACTACGAGGGTGGCTACTCGGCGTACGTCCTGGCCCGCGTCGAGCGGGACCGGATCTCGGCGACTGAGGAGACCAAGCGGCAGAACCTGGCCCGCAAAGAGCTGGCGTGGCTGCGCCGGGGCGCTCCTGCCCGGACGTCCAAGCCGAAGTTCCGGATCGACGCGGCCAATGAGCTGATTGCCAGCGAGCCGCCGGTGCGTGACCGCAGCGAGCTGATGAAGTTCGCCAACGCGCGGCTCGGCAAGACGGTGTTCGACCTGGAGGACGTGACCGTCCAGGCCGGTCCGAAGACCTTGCTGGAGAATCTGACCTGGCAGCTCGGCCCCGGTGACCGGGTCGGTCTGGTCGGCGTCAACGGTTCCGGTAAGACCTCGCTGATGCGGGCGATGTCGAACGCCTTCGCCACCGAGGCGGAGCCGGCCGCGGGCAAGGTCAAGGTCGGCAAGACCGTACGGCTGGCCTACCTGTCGCAGGAGGTCACCGAGCTGAACCCGGACTGGCGCGTCCTGGAGGCCGTGCAGAAGGTCCGCGACCGCGTCGACCTCGGGAAGGGACGCGAACTGACCGCAGGGCAGTTGTGCGAGCAGTTCGGCTTCACCGGTGAGAAGCAGTGGACGCCGGTCGGTGACCTGTCCGGTGGCGAGCGCCGTCGGCTCCAGCTGCTGCGGCTGTTGATGGACGAGCCGAACGTGCTGTTCATGGACGAACCGACCAACGACCTCGACATCGAGACGCTGACCCAGCTTGAGGACCTCCTCGACGGCTGGCCCGGTTCGCTCGTCGTGATCTCTCACGACCGCTACTTCATCGAGCGCACCACGGACACGGTGTGGGCGCTGCTCGGCGACCGCACCCTGCGGATGTTGCCCAACGGCATCGAGGAGTACCTCGCCCGCCGGCACGAGGCGACCACGACGGCGACGGCGACTGTGGCCGGGTCGGCGCGGCAGAAGACCGGGGACACCAGGGGCGCGCGCAAGGAGATCCAGAAGGTCGAACGGCAGATCAAGAAGCTGGACCAGCGCGAGGTGACGCTGCACGCCGGGCTGGCCGACCACGCCTCGGACTTCGACAAGTTCAACGATCTCGACGCCGAACTGCGGGCCGTCCGCGAGGAAAAGAGCGAGCTGGAACTCAAGTGGTTGGAGATGGCGGAAGCCCTCGAAAACTGACTGTGACTCAACTCACGTGTGCGCGCCCGCCGTTCGGTTCCGGCGGGCGTTGCGTGCATGAGGGCTGCATCAGACGTATAACTGATGGATAAAGACTGGTCGTGCGCACTCGCACACGGGGTCGCTGTCGGGGGAGATCGCTAGAATCCCGTCTACCGAACGGTCTGATGTGTAGGCAGCGGCAGCGGCAGCGGCAGCGGCAACGGGGACGGGGAACCGATGAGCGGCAACATGTCCGTCGAGCTCGATTCGATGGAGTCTTTCCAGAAGCGGATCGACGGTGTGCTTGAGGAGCTGAAGGCCTCCTCGGTGGCGCCGGGTAAGCCCACCACCGAGCTCAAGATCAAAGACGGCTCCGAAGGTGAGTTCCCCGAAGGGTGGCTGCTCTCCAAGATGAACACCAGCACCCTGCAGTCGATGGAGCGGCTCTCCGCGCAGTTGAAGCTGCAGATCGAGGCCATGCGCTACTCGACCCGGTATGCCCAGGGGCAGTACGACATCGAGGAGGGCAACGTCAAGAAGCTCTACGAGGGCTTGCAGGAGACCAACAACAAAGTCACCTCCGGGCCTGAGGTCAACTACCACGACCGCCCGAACGCCGGCGGCTGACACCCTGCGGTTTCTACACTCGGCATACCGGATCGATGTACTGACGGACTGCTCACGGGGACGAGGGATTCGCAGATGTTGGACGCAGGTGGGGGCGGGAGTGCCGGCTTCGAGGGGTACACGCACGAGCAGTTGCTTCTGCTCGTCAAGAAGGCGGACGCGGCGGCGCTGAGCCGGACCGGCACGGCGTTGACGGCGGCCAAGACGCCGCTGACGACGATCGCCGAGGATATCAAGACGTACGCCCAGAACATTCAATGGGAGGGCAAGGCCGCGGAGCAGTTCCGCGAGTGGGCCTTCAAAGTCGCTTTGGTCACCCGGGAGGTCGCCGACTACTCGGACACGTCCGGCGCGGCGATGGTGAATGCGAGTATCGCGCTGGTTGCCGCCCAGACGAACATCGAGCAGATCCCGGCGAACGAAAAGCTCATCGTCGACACCAAGGGCGAACAAGCCCTGTTGTGCATGGTCGAGACCGACAAGGCCAAACTCGTGGCCAATGCCAAGATCGTTCTTGAGAACGCCCGGCAGAAGGCCATCGCCACGATGATGAGCCTCGGCAGCCACTACAAGGTCTCCACCGACACCCAGGTCAACCTGCCGGAGCCGGTCTACCCGCCACTGCCGAACCTTCCGCCGCCTGGCTCGTACGTTCCCCCCCGCGGCTACAGCGGCAACAACCGCACCGGTTCCAGCACCGGCCGGGCCAAGGTCCGTTCGGTGACTGGCGTAGGCATTGGCGACTACTCGGGTCCCACCTTCATCCCGGGTCACACCAGCGAGAACAACGTCGTGGCCCTCGGTGTCCAGGGCAATGTCCTCCCGGTCTCGAACTTCCCGGTGGACGTCGGCCTGGCCGGCAACGGTCCCCTGACCGGTGTCCCGAACGGTGGCGGTACGGCGACGCTGCCGCCGCCGGCCTCCGGCGGCGGCATGCAGCCAGGGCCCGGTGGCTCCGGGCCGGTGGCCCCCGGCGGGTTCCCTGGCGGTCTTCCCCCCGGCGGCACCAAAGGCGGCCGCGGCAAGGGCGGCAAGAGTCCCGGCCTGGCCGGCGGCGGAAGCCCCAGGGGCGGCGGCAGGGCGGGCCAGAGCGGCGGGCTGCGCGGTGGCACATCGAACCTTCCCGGCCGCGGCGCGGGCCCGGGCACCAGCGGCATGTCGGGTGGACGCCCGGGTATGGGCGGACGCCCCGGTATGGGCGGCGCCCAGGGCGCGGGCGGAGCCAACGGGGGCGGCGCGGGTGCCCGACGCGGTGCCTCGCTGGCCGGTGAGCACGGCGGTGTGCTGGGCGGCAGTGCGATGCGTCCCGGTGGCATGGGAGGCGCGACGGGCGCCGGTGGTGCCGGCGGCGGAGCCGCCGGGCCCCGCCGGGCCTCCGTCGCGGGTGAACGTGGCGGTGTGCTGGGCGGCAGCGCGATGCGCCCCGGCGGCATGGGCGGCGCGGGCGGTGGCGGCGGCACGTCCGGCGGCGCCGGTGGCGCGCGCCGGGCCTCCGTCTCCGGTGAGCGCGGCGGCATCGTCGGCGGCAGCGCGATGCGCGGTGCGGCCGGCGGCCGGGAGCGCGACGAGGAGCGGCGGCAGCGTGCCGACTACCTCCGTGAGGACGCGGAGACGTGGGAGCCCGGGGGAGCGCCGGTGACGACCAACGCGATCGGCGAGGAACGGGACGGTCGTCCGGCGGGCGCCGGCCGCGGTCAGCCCGTCAACTCGCCGGTGATCGACTGAGTTACGCGTTTTCGTGCCAGGGGATCTGGTGCGTCCGGCGCTGAAACGCCGGACTGAGCCGGGGCCCGGAACCTCCCTGCGGAGGTTTTGGGCCTTTGTGCTCATGGGCGCCGACCAACCGCAGTGATTCCCGTACGGCGGCCGACCGGTGACCGTACGCTGATCCCGGTGTCCTCTCATGGGACGGGAGAGGGCTCCGGGGGAGTAGGGGAACGTGGACGGCTGGGGGCCCGGGGGATGGGCGTCCGGTCATCGCCGGCACGTCGTCAGGGGGCATTGGAGGCGTCCGGGATGCTCCGGACCGGCCCTGCGACGTGCCCGATGCTTGGGGGGATCATGCACGGGAACCGCAGGAGCACGGAGTCGGCGCAGAACACCAGTTCGGGGTTGCGCACCCTGGTGGTCGGGGCCGGATCGGCGGGCAGTGCGCTGGCCCGGGATCTATTGCACACGCCGGACTTCGGCCTCTGGCCGATCGGCTTCCTCGACGACGACCCGGCCAAGGCCGCCGTCAACGTCGGGGCGTACGGAAACCCGGACCCCGACCGGCTTCCGGTTCTGGGTCGCCTGGACGAACTGACCTCAGTGGCCCTGGAGTTCAACGCCGAAGTGGTGGCGCTGGCCATCCCGGGACTGCCGGTCGAGGATTTCCGTACGCTCGCCGCTTCGGCCGCGACCGTCGGTGCGGCGGTGCGCTATCTACCGTCCTTCCTGGTGGCCCTGCAGCGGGACGTCGTCGGCAGCGACATGCGTACGCTCGACGTCAACCGGCTGATCGGGCGTCAGGAACTCCATGTCGTCTCCGCTTCGGTCCGCGAGGTCATCGCCGGACGGCGGGTCCTGGTCACCGGGGCCGGCGGCTCCATCGGCAGCGAACTCTGCCGCCAGGTAAGAGGGTTCGGACCCAGTGCGCTCTACATGCTCGACCATGACGAGTCCAACCTGCACCGCCTCCAGCTCGACCTGCTCGGCGAGGCGCTGCTCGACGACGACGGCCTTGTCATCGCCGACATCCGGGACCGGCCGCGGATCGAACAGCTCTTCCGCGACATCAAGCCCGAAGTGGTCTTCCACGCCGCCGCGCACAAGCATCTGCCGCTCCTGGAGCGGCATCCGTGCGAGGCGGTGAAATCCAACGTCCTGGGTACGGAGAACCTGGTCCGCGCCTCCCTGGACATCGGTGTCGAACGCTTCGTGCTGATCTCCACCGACAAGGCCGCCGACCCGGTCTCCGTGCTCGGCGCCACCAAACGGCTCGCCGAGCTGATCGTGCAGGCCAACACCCAGTCCCCCGGAGTCTTCTCCGGGGTCCGCTTCGGGAACGTCCTGGGCAGCCGCGGGTCGCTGCTGTCGGTCCTAGAGTCGCAACTGCGCAGTGGCGGCCCGGTCACCGTGACGCACCCGGACGTGACCCGCTTCTTCATGACCATCGAAGAGGCTGTCGGGCTGGTCCTGGAGGCTGGCCGGATGGCGCAGGGCGGGGAGATCTTCGTGCTCGACATGGGTGATCCGGTGAAGATCGTCGACCTGGTGCGCAAGTTCGCCGAGCAGATGCGGCAGCCCGGGGTGGAGATCCGCTTCACCGGCCTCCGGCCTGGCGAGAAGCTCAACGAGGCGCTGTTCTCCAAGGCCGAGGAGCGGCTGCCCACCGAACACCCGAGGATCATGGCGACCGTGCCGCAGGGCTCCGACCTCGACGCGATGGTCGGTCTGGCGGCCCTGTACGAGGCCGCCGCGGTCAACGACGACGACGGCGTCCGGAAGCTGCTCACGGGTCTGCTGCCCGGCTATGAGGCGTCCGTACCCGGACCGTCTTCGGCGTCCGCCGCTCCGTACCCTGACGGTTTTTGACCAGAACCTGATGTTCTTGGTGTGTCCCAGATCACGAACGCTTGTACGGTAGGCGCAGTCGTGTCAGGGAGGGGACGCATGCTCGATCTTGAACTCAAGGAGGCGCTGGACGCTCTGCTCGGAGACCCCGAGCACTGGGTGCACGCCGGAACAGTCACTCCGTCGGGGGAGCCGCACGTCACGCCGGTGATGCTCGCGTACGACGACGACCACCTGTACCTGAGCCTCACCGGCCAGGCGAAGAAGACCAACCTGCAGGCCAATCCGAGGGTCTGCCTGTCGATGGCCAGGGACGGCGACATCGCGCACGTGATCGTGTGGGGCGACGTCGAACTGCGCGAGGACGCCTGGGCGCAGGAGCGCTGGGAGTTCTCGATCCGGCACATCCTCGGCGACGAGGGGCTGAAACTCCAGCAAAGGCAGCTGTCCCGCGAGGGCACCAGCCTGGGCGTGGTCACCCCGGTGCGCTGGCGGATCTTCGGCCTGGGCGTCGTCCCGGAGGACTACACGCCGGTGTACTGAGCCCCGGCCGGGCCTGGACCCGGCCCGCGCGGCCCTGTCGGGCCGTCCGCGGATACGGGCACTAAGGTCGACGCTTGACGAGAATTGTAATTGCAGGACCTTGTAAGGAGACGTCTGTGCCGTCCATCGACATCGTCCACGCCCGGGAGATCCTTGACTCCCGCGGCAACCCCACGGTCGAGGTCGAGGTGATCCTCGACGATGGCAGTCAGGGCCGGGCCGCCGTACCGTCCGGTGCGTCCACCGGCGCGTTCGAGGCCATCGAGCTGCGTGACGGCGACACGAGCCGGTACGGCGGCAAGGGTGTCCTCAAGGCCGTCGACGCAGTGGTGGAAAAGATCTTCCCTGAGGTGTCCGGCTTCGAAGCCGACGATCAGCGCCTGATCGACCAGGCGATGCTGGACCTGGACGGCACGCCGGACAAGTCCAACCTGGGCGCCAACGCCATGCTGGGCGTCTCGCTCGCCGTGGCCCACGCCGCGGCCGAGGCCTCCGACCTGGCGTTGTTCCGCTACGTCGGCGGCCCGAACGCGCACGTGCTGCCGGTTCCGATGATGAACATCCTCAACGGCGGGTCGCACGCCGACTCCAACGTCGACATCCAGGAGTTCATGATCGCGCCGATCGGCGCCGAGTCGTTCTCCGAGGCCGTCCGCTGGGGCGCCGAGGTCTACCACGCGCTGAAGGGCGTGCTCAAGGAGCGTGGCCTGTCCACCGGTCTGGGCGACGAGGGCGGTTTCGCGCCGAACCTCGAATCCAACCGCGCCGCGCTCGACCTCATCATCGAAGCGATCAAGAAGGCCGGCTACCAGCCGGGCACCGACATCGCGCTCGCCCTCGACGTGGCCGCCAGCGAGTTCCACCAGGACGGCGTCTACACCTTCGAAGGCAAGGCGAAGACCGCCGCCGAGATGGTCGAGTACTACACCGAGCTGGTCGACGCGTACCCGATGGTCTCCATCGAAGACCCGCTCGACGAAGAGGACTGGGACGGCTGGAAGGCCATGACCGGCACCCTCGGCGCCAAGGTCCAGATCGTCGGCGACGACCTGTTCGTCACCAACCCGGAGCGTCTGGCCCGCGGCATCGAGACCGGGACGGCCAACGCCCTCCTGGTCAAGGTCAACCAGATCGGCACGCTGACCGAGACGCTCGACGCCGTGTCGCTGGCCCAGACCAACGGATACCGGTGCATGATGAGTCACCGAAGCGGCGAGACCGAGGACACCACCATCGCCGACCTGGCCGTCGCCACCAACTGCGGCCAGATCAAGACCGGCGCGCCGGCCCGCTCGGACCGGGTGGCCAAGTACAACCAGTTGCTGCGCATCGAGGAGGTCCTCGACGACGCGGCGGTGTACGCGGGGCGTTCGGCGTTCCCCAGGTTCAAGGGCTGACACAGCAAGAACTGACACAACAAGAACTGACACAACAAGAACTGACACAGCAGGAGCGCAAACAGCAGGAACTGAAACAGCAGGAACTGAGCTGGCTTGGTAAAGGCTGGCTTAAAGGCCGGCTCGGTAAAGGCCGGCTCGGTAAAGGCCGGCTCGGTAAAGGCCGGCTCGGTAAAGGCCGGCTCGGTAAAGGCTGAAGCAACAGACTCGGTGCGCCCGACCGGCACACCCCCGGAGGAGTCGTGACCACAGCGCGGAACCCGGCACGTACGGCGGCACGCCCCACACGTCCCGCACGACCGGGTGACGCGGCACGGCGGGGGGTCCCCGGTCCCCGGAAAGGGGACCGGCGGCCCTCCGCCGCGGTGCGTCTGCGGAGGCTGCCGCAACGGCTCACCGGCCGGGCCGCACTGCTCGGGGTGACGCTGATCGCCCTGGCCACAGCGCTGACGGTGCCCGGCCGGCAGTACCTCGACCAACGCTCGGACACCGCGGAACTGCGAGGCCAGGTCACCGTGCAGGAGCGTGAGGTCCAGCGGCTGCACGACGAGCTGGAACGCTGGAAGGACCCGGCGTACATCCGGCAGCAGGCCCGCGAGCAACTGCACTACGTGAGCCCGGGGGACACCGGGTTCCAGGTGGTCCTGCCGCCACCGGTGAACACCGCCGTGCCCGGCGCGGCGCACGGCCGCCCGCAGTCCTGGCCGGACCGACTGTGGGAGTCCGTCCGGCAGACGGACCGTACGTCACCGTCCGCGGTGACCGCGCCGACGGCGGATCCGCCGGTCCCGGCACCGGCCGTGCTGTCAGGCCAGCAGAACCCGCCTCGGTGAAACCTACGAACATCGGAAATACTGCTCATATGGACCAGCAGGCACAGCCCGTACAGAACGACGTCGCCCCGGCGGACATCAAGGCGGTCCAGGCACAGCTCGGCCGTACGCCGCGCGGCCTGTGCGGTGTCGCCCACCGCTGCCCGTGCGGGCTGCCGGACGTGGTGCAGACCGCCCCGCGGCTTGAGGACGGCTCACCGTTCCCCACGACGTACTACCTGACCTGCCCGCGCGCCGCGTCGTCGATCGGCACCCTGGAAGCGGACGGGGTGATGAAGGAGATGACCGAGCGGCTGGCCACCGACGCAGACCTGGCGGCGAATTACCGCGCGGCGCACGAGGACTACATCGCCCGCCGCGACCTGCTCGGTGTCCTGGAGGGCTTCCCGTCGGCCGGCGGCATGCCCGACCGTGTCAAGTGCCTGCACGTCCTGGTCGCCCACTCGCTCGCGGCGGGCCCCGGCGTGAACCCGCTGGGCGACGAGGCCATCGCGATGCTGCCGCAGTGGTGGGCCAAGGGGCCGTGCGTCCAGGTCGCCGACAACGAGGAGGAGTAGTGACCACACGCGTCGCCGCGATCGACTGCGGGACCAACTCGATCCGCCTGCTGGTGGCCGATCTCGACCCGGAGACCGGTGCGCTCACTGACCTCACCCGGCGGATGGAGATCGTCCGTTTGGGCCAGGGGGTCGACAAGACCGGACGCCTGGCACCCGAAGCGCTGGAACGCACGTTCGTCCGTTGCCGGGAGTACGCCGAAGAGATCCACAACCTCGGTGTGGGCACGGACAAACTCCGCTTCGTCGCCACCAGCGCCAGCCGGGACGCGGAGAACCGCGAGGACTTCCGCTCCGGCGTGCTCGACATCCTCGGCGTCGAACCCGTGGTCATCACCGGTGACGAGGAGGCCGGGCTCTCCTTCGCCGGGGCGACCCGCGAACTCTTCGGCTCCAAGCGCTACGAGACTCCGTACCTCGTCCTGGACATCGGTGGCGGTTCGACGGAGTTCGTCCTCGGGACCGACCACCCCGACGCGGCGCGGTCGGTGGACATCGGCTGCGTGCGGCTGACCGAACGGCACTTCCACAGCGATCCGCCGACCGCCGGGCAGGTGGCCGCGGCCCGCGCGGACATCGAGGCCGCGATCGACAAGGCCGCCGAGACGGTGCCGCTGGACCGGATGCGGACCCTCGTCGGCCTGGCCGGGTCGGTCACCACCGTCGCCGGTCTCGCGCTCGGTCTGGCCGAGTACGACTCCGTCGCGATCCACCACTCGCGGCCCACGGTCGACCAGATCCGTACAGTCACTGAGCGACTGCTCGCCTCCACCCATAGTGAGCGCGCCGCGCAGCCGGTGATCCACCCGGGCCGGGTCGACGTCATCGGGGCCGGGGCGCTGGTCCTGCTGACCATCATGGAGCGGGTCGGCGCCCGGGATGTCGTGGTCAGTGAGCATGACATCCTCGACGGCATCGCCTGGAGCGTGCTGGACTAGGCCTTTCACGGCCTTGGCACAGCCTTCCGCGGTCTTCTGAAGGCCGCGCGAGCAGCGTGCGAAACATCAACGAAGGGCCGGTCCGTACGGGTCGGCCCTTCGTCTGAACGATGTTTGTGAATTGCTTCACATGGGATGGGGCAAAAAATCATGCCCTACGGGCGCGCGCTGTCCACTGGCTGAGCTGTTCGGGTAAAGCACTGTTCACAGCTTTGTGTCACTTCTACGCGATCCCCCCTCCTGATCTTCTGGAGAGGCAGAGATCACACCCGGTCCGGGATCCTCCGAGCCGCCCATATCGTTGCAGGTCAAAAGGCCAGGGGTGGCACGCGCTCAAGAGCTTGTGCCATTGTGAGAACCCAGCCCGGACCGGCGGCCCGCCAAGAGGCGTCAGTACTCGCGAAGACAAAAGCGCGCACTGTATCAGGCGATCCCCCTTGCCCTGTGAGCGGCCTCCCGGCGTAACCGGTTTTCACTCCGGGATACTTCAATCCATGAGCTCCACGGATCGTCCTCGCATCCTCGTCGTCGGCGGCGGCTACGTCGGTCTGTACGCGGCACGGCGCATCCTCAAGAAGATGCGCTACGCCGAGGCGGCCGTAACAGTCGTCGACCCCCGCGCGTACATGACGTACCAGCCCTTCCTCCCCGAAGCCGCGGCCGGCAACATCTCGCCGCGCCACGTGGTGGTCCCGCTGCGCCGCGTCCTCCCTCAGGCCGACGTCATCAACGGCCGCGTCACCTCGATCGACCACGAGGCCAAGACCGCCGTGGTCCAGCCGATCGCCGGTGCGTCCTATGAGCTCGGCTTCGACTACATCGTCGTCGCCCTGGGCTCGATATCCCGCACCTTCCCGATCCCGGGCCTCGCCGAGAACGGCATCGGCCTGAAGAACATCGAAGAAGCGATCTCGCTGCGCAACCACGTGCTCGCACAGCTCGACATCGCCGACTCGACCACCGACGAGGCGATCCGCCGCAAGGCGCTCACGTTCTGCTTCGTCGGCGGTGGTTTCGCGGGCATCGAGGCGCTGGGCGAGATCGAGGACATGGCCCGGTTCGCGGTGAAGTACTACAAGAACATCACCCGCGAGGACATGCGGTTCGTGATGGTCGAGGCCGCCGGCCGCATCCTCCCCGAGGTCGGCCCCGAACTCGGCAAGTGGACGCTGGCCAGCCTGAAGAAGCGGGACATCGAGTTCTTCCTGGAGACCTCGCTCAAGTCCTGCGTCGACAAGCACTGCGTCCTTTCGGACGGCACCGAGTTCGACGCCTCCACGATCCTGTGGACCGCGGGCGTCAAGCCCAACCCGGCGCTCGCGCAGTTCGGCCTCCCGCTCGGTCCGCGCGGCCACGTCGACACCCGGGCGACGCTCCAGGTGCAGGGCATGGATCACGTGTTCTCCGCTGGTGACAACGCCCAGGTCCCTGACCTGGCCGTGGGCGAGAGCGCCTGGTGCCCGCCGAACGCGCAGCACGCGCTGCGGCAGGCCGCTGTCCTGGGCGACAACGTCGTCTCGGTGATGCGCGGCTTCCCGGCCAAGGAGTACAAGCACGCGAACCTGGGCGCGGTCGCCGGTCTCGGCCTGCACAAGGGTGTCGCCACGGTGTTCGGCGGCAAGATCAAGCTCAAGGGCTGGCCGGCCTGGATGTTCCACCGCCTCTACCACGGTGCGATGGTCCCGACCGTCAACCGTACGATCCGCGTCTTCGCGGACTGGACGCTGTCGGCGTTCTTCCGCCGCGAGATCGTGTCGCTCGGCGCGATGGAGCACCCGTTCCGCGAGTTCGCCGACGCAGCCGCGCCGCCGAAGGCCATCCCGGCTCCGGCTTCGGCTGACGGCGAGAAGAAGGCCGAGAAGGCCAAGGCCGCGTAAAGCAGTCATCCGTACGAGCTCATAAACGAAGGTCCCCACCGCAGATGCGGTGGGGACCTTCGTTCTTGTACGGATTACTCAACTGCGGATTACTCAGCCTTGATGGCTTCCAGGACGTCCACCTTCGCCGCGCTGCGGGCCGGCCACAGTGCCGCCAGCACTCCGACGAGTGCAGCCAGCGCCACGAACAGCACCAACTGGTCGACTGGTACAACCACGTTCAGGCCGCTGATGTCGAACGAGCTGACACCGAACACCCCGGCCACCGTGCCGAGCACGATGCCCAGGACCGCGCCGAACACCGAGATCATGACCGCCTCCAGGCGGATCATCCGGCGCACCCGGCGGCGTTCCATGCCGATCGCGCGCAGCATGCCGATCTCCCGGGTCCGCTCAAAAACGGACATCGCGAGGGTGTTCACGATGCCGAGCACGGCGATGAGGATCGCCATGCCGAGCAAGCCGTAGAGCATGTTCAGCATCATGTCGATCATGCCGCCGGCCTCCTTGCGGATATCGTCCTTCGATTTGATGGTCAGCGCCGGGTTGTCGCCGAGCGACTTCTTCAGCGCGCCGCGCAGTTCCCCGGCCTTGCCCGGTTCTGCCTTCACCAGCACTTCGTTGTCGGTGACCCGGTCGATGTGCGGGGCCACCGTCTGGGTGGAGGCCAGGAAGCTGCTGTAGAGCAGGTCCGACGACTCGTAGATCCCGTTGAGTGGGAGCTCGGCCCTCTCCCCGTCCGGGAAGGTGACCTGGACCTTGCTGCCGACCTGCCAGTTGTGGTCCTTGGCAGTGTTCTCGGAGGCGAGCAGACCGGTGGACAGGCCCTCCGCACTGCCGGACTTCATGGTCAGGTTGTACACCTTGCTCGCGCCCATGGCGTCCAGCGCGGTGGCGCTGAAGTCCCTGCCGTCGACGGTGAGGTCGACCTCGCGGACCGGGCTGTACGCCGCCACTCCGGGCGTCTTGGCGACCTGCTCGGCGATCGCCGTGGACAACCGGCCGCCGTTGACTGAGCCGACCGTGTAGTCGGCCTGGTAGGTGTCGCTCACCAGCCCGTCGAGCTGGCCCTTGAGCGAGGCGCCGAACACCGACATCGCACTGACCAGGATCAGGCCGATGGTCAGGGCCGAGGCGGTGGCCGCCGTGCGCCGTGGGTTGCGCAGCGCGTTCTCCTTGGCAAGGCGGCCGTCCAGCTTGAACACCGAGCTGAGGAGTCCGCCGATGGCCTTGACCGCGGGGATGCCGATCAGCGGGGTGAGGATGATGATGCCGATCATCGCGACGATCCCGGCGCCGACGATCAGCAGTGCCTTGCCCTGGGCGTCCGCGCCGCCCTTCGCGATCATGACCGCGAGGACCAGACCGATGGCCAGGACCACCGTGCCGACGATCCCGCGACGTACCAGGCTCGCCTGGCTCGGCGGCTCGTTGGCTGACCGGAGTGCCGCGACGGGGGAGACCTTGGCCGCCTTACGGGCCGGCAGCCAGGCGGCGAGTACGGTCACCACGACGCCGATGACCAGGGCCGTGACGACGGTCCTGACGGAGACCACCGGGGAGCCGACGGGCAGGTCAGCGTCCGTGGCGTTGAGGATCGCGCCGAGGCCCACGGCCAGACCGATGCCCGCGACCAGGCCGACGACCCCGCCGACCAGCCCGATCACCGCGGCCTCGATCCGCACCGAGCGGATCACCTGGCGGCGGGTGGCGCCGATGGCCCGGAGCAGGGCCAGTTCCCGGGTGCGCTGGGCGACCAGCATCGTGAAGGTGTTCGCGATGATGAAGCAGCCGACGAACAGGGAGATCGCAGCGAAGGCGAGCAGCGAGGTGCGGATCGCCGAGCTGGCGTCCTCGGCCATCCGCTTCTCATCGCTGATCAGGAAGTTCTGCGTCTCGGCCTTGGCGTCCTTCGGCAGCAGTCCGGACAACCCCTCCTTGAGCTGGCCCTGCGAGGTGCCGGGCTTGGCCACGGCGTCGATCGAGGAGAAGGAGCCCGGCTGGGCGAAGGTCTGCTGGGCGGTCGCGGTGTCGAAGAGGGTGAGTGTGCCCTTGTCCTTGAGGATGCCGTTGCCGGTGGTGAAGACGCCGGTCAGGGTGTGCTCGGTCACCGGGCCGTCGGTCACCACCTTGATCCGGTCGCCGACCTTGAAGCCGTTCTTCCGTACAGTCCCGGCGTCCAGGGCGATCTCACCGGCCTTGGCCGGGCCGCGGCCCTGGGTGAAAGCGAACACCGGGTCCCTGCCGTCCGGCGCGGGGGCGAAGTTGGTGCCCGTGGCCTTGGTCCGCTTCCCGATGATGTCGCTCTTGTGGTTCACCACACCGGTGAAGCCGGAGACGTTCCCGCGCACCGACGCCACCCCGGGTTGCGCGCGGACCTTGTCGACAAGACCGCCGTTGAGCGCGCCGACCTGGCCGTTCTTGTCGGCGCTGCTGGTGGTGGTGATCCGGACCGAAAGGTCCTTGTACGCGTCACCGGCCTGGCCGGTGAGTCCCTTGTTCAGGGTGTCGCTGAAGACCATCACGGCGGCGACAAAAGCCACGCCGAAGACGATCGCCAGGCAGGTCATCAGAAGCCTGAGTTTGTGCGCGAAGACATTTCGCAGAGAAGTACGGAGCACGGGCCGGTCCTAAGGGAGAGGTTGTCGAGGGCCTGGGGCCAGCTGATCCGGAGGGCTCAGCTGGACCGGGCCTTGTCGAACCGCTTCATCCGGTCCAGGACCCCGTCGGCCGTCGGCTGATCGATCTCGTCGACGATCCGGCCGTCGGCGAGGAACAGGGCCCGGTCGGCGTACGAGGCGGCCACCGGGTCGTGGGTGACCATGACGATGGTCTGGCCGGCCTCGCGGGCCGAGGCCCGCAGCATGCCCAGCACCTCGGCGCCGGCGTGCGAGTCGAGGTTTCCGGTCGGCTCGTCGGCGAAGATGATCTCGGGCCGGGAGGCCAGCGCGCGGGCCACCGCGACGCGCTGCTGCTGGCCGCCGGACAACTCGGTCGGCCGATGGCCCAGACGGTCACGCAGCCCGACAGTGTCGATGACCTTGTCCAGCCACGCCTGGTCGGGCTTCCGCCCGGCGATGTCCATCGGCAGCGTGATGTTCTCCAGGGCGGTGAGCGTCGGCAGCAGGTTGAACGCCTGGAAGATGAAGCCGACCTTGTCCCGCCGCAGGTGGGTGAGCTGCTTGTCGTTCAGTGAGGACAGCTCCACGTCCCCGATCCGGACGGATCCCGCCGAGATCGAGTCGAGCCCGGCCACGCAGTGCATGAGCGTGGACTTGCCGGAGCCGGACGGGCCCATGATCGCGGTGAACTGTCCGCGGCCGAAACCGACCGAGACCCGGTCGAGGGCCGTCACCTGCGTCTCTCCTGAGCCGTAGACCTTGGAGAGATCGGTGGCCACTGCGGCGAGGCCGGCGCCCTGGACGGTGGAGGGGGTGGTCACGGGTGTGGCCTCACTTCGGTGCTTAACGGGGATGGTGCTGCACCGTCGTAGTCCGGCACCTGATCGACATTAGATGTGCCTTGTCCCGATTTGATCAACCTTGAAAGTGGTTGGTTTGCCGTTGTTTCGGATGATCTGACGCAGGCGTGTACCTCGTAGGTATGACACCGCTTTTGCGCCGGTTAGCCCATATGTAATGAAAAGCCCCATGAGTGGGTCAGTCGCGGCAGGTGGGGAACAAGCGGCCAAAGAGAAGGAGAGGCACTGTGAGCACGACACTGTCCGGGTCCCGATCACTGAGTCACCCAGGTTCTGCCGAACCTCCGGTGGTAACGCCCCCCGCAGCCTCGGGAAAACCCCGCCCCGTCCGGGCGGCGGCCGGGGAAAACCCCGCAGACCGGCTCCAGAACCATGGACCCGGCCTCGTCCCGAAGGTCCCACTCAAGGCCCGTGCGGCACGCCTGCTGTTCAACCGCGCCATCGCCGACCTGCGCATTCGGGTGCATCTGCCCGAGGGAAAGATCATCGGCGGCGGCGGGTTCGGCGACCCGGTGATGCGGATCGCCCGCCCCGACGAGTTCTACGCCCGCGTCGGCGCCCACGGCCTCATCGGATTCGGCGAAGCCTGGACGACCGGGGCCTGGGACGCCCACGACCCCACTTCGGTGCTCACCGTCTTCGCTGGAGCCGTCGACCGGCTGGTCCCCAAGCACCTCCAATGGCTGCGCCGCCAGGTGTTGCCCGGCCTGCCCGGCCACCAGTACGGCGGCCTGCCCGGTGCCCGCGCCAACGCCGGACACCACTACGACCTGTCCAAGGACCTGTTCGCACTCTTCCTCGACGAGACGATGACCTACTCGTCGGCGCTGTTCGAGTCCGGCGACGACCTGACCGCTGGACAACTGCGGGAGATCGACGCAGTCCTGGACTCCGCCGGAGTCGGCGAAGGCACCCGCGTCCTGGACATCGGCACCGGCTGGGGTGAACTCGCAGTCCGGGCCGCGGAGCGCGGGGCGAGCGTCACCACGGTGACCCTCTCCGTCGAACAGCAGCACGCCGCACTGCGCAAGGTCGCCGAGCGCGGGGTTGCAGACCTGGTTGCAGTTCTCCTGCAGGACTACCGCGAAGTTGAAGGCGAGTTCGACGCGGTCGTCAGCGTCGAGATGATCGGAGCGGTCGGTGAAAGCTGCTGGCCCGCCTATTTCCGGGCGATCGACCGTGTCCTGGCGCCGGAGGGCCGAGTGGTGGTCCAGGCGATCACCATGGCCGACGAGCGGATGCGGGCGACCCGGCGTACCCGGACCTGGATCCATCAGTACATCTTTCCCGGTGACCTGATCCCGTCCCCCGAGGCGATCGACCGGACACTGCGGACGTACACCGAGTTGCGGGTGGTCCAGCGCCGCGACTTCGGACCGCACTACGCCGAGACGCTGCGCCTGCGGCGGGAGCGATTCCTGGCCAAGATCGAAAGTGTCTCGGAGCTGGGGTTCGACACCCGTTTCCACCGCACGTGGGAGTTCTGCCTTGCCTATGCTGAGGCCGGCTTCCGCTCCGGATACCTCGATGTGGCGCAGTTCACCTTGGCTCGTACTCTTCGGTGACCGTCCGGTTGCCGGGAGCGATGCCGACGGGGTCTGCGGGAGCCGCTACGCTCAGCACCGCGCCCGGATGGTGGAACGCAGACACGGCGAGCTTAAACCTCGTTGACCCATGGGTCGTGCGGGTTCGAGTCCCGCTCCGGGCACGGGGTGATCATTGCTTTGATCTGCTGATATGTAGTTTCGAAGATCCCCGGGGTTGACGCTGGGGCGAGATTGTCAACGCAGTGACTCATCTCGCCCCAGTTGGCGAGGCAGGCGGGCCGGGTTTCTTGTCGCGCGAGATTTGGGGCGATCCGGATTTTTGATCGCCCCAAATCTGCAATTACGTCCGAGGTGTCCTGTTACGGGCTTGCCGAGCCCGCTCTTTGCGGATGAGCGTGTGGCGAGCTGGTGGTACTTGCAGGTAGGTGGCTCCCGCGAGTTGGACGTGCCTCGGTGGAACTGTGTTCCTGTGCAAGGCGGATCGCTGCTCCCAGGTAAAGGAGAGCCCGGTCGATACCCGTCTGTGCCGGATACAGGACCAACGCCTCGGCGCCTCAACGACCGGCATGGGCCAGCGCTGCGCCACGGCTGGGCACTGCAAACGGCTCACAGAAAGCAGGTTAGGGCCGGGCTCGTCAATCTTCTTTACCGCTTGGGCAGTTGGTCGACAGCGACCTGCCATGGATACGCGTCGAGGTTCCCCTGCTTCGGCTCATGCGGCACGAAACCGCTGTCACCCAACAAGACACGCACCCCGTCCTCGCGCAGGAATGCCACACTGCGGCCGAAAGCTCTGTGCTGAGCCTGCGCAGCGTTCAGGTGCGGCAGGGCCACGACCGGCAGGCCGAGGCCGACCGCCTCCGTCAGCAGCCCGAGCGCGAGCGTGTCGGAGATGCCAGCCGCCCATTTGTTGACGCTGTTGAATGTAATGGGCGCAGCCAGGATGGCGTCCGGCTTCGGCAGCACGTCGGCCTCATCGGGGAGCTTGTAAGTGTGCCGTACGGGGTGGCCGGTGAGTTCGCGCAGTGTTTCGAGGTCGGCCTCCAACCAGCGGTGTGCGGAGGGCGTCAAGATGACGCAGACGTCCCAGCCGACAGCCTGAGCGGCGCGGATCCCGGTGGCGATCCGGCGGGCGGGCGGGGCGGCGCAGGAGATCAGGTACAGGGTGCGGGAGGTGGTCATCCGGGTAGTCCACAGCGCCCGGCCAGCGCGCGCAAGCGTCCTTCGGCACTGCCGACACCCAGCAGGCGGTCCAGTGGGATCTGGAGAACCCGGGCTGCGTCCTCCAGGACCGACAGGCGGGGGTCGCTCTGTCGTAGGCCGCCTTCCAGGTCCTGGACCCACCTGCGGCTCTTGCCCATCAGCGCGCCGAAATCCCGCTGTCCCATGCGGCGGCGCTCCCTCCAGAAGGCGATGCGGCGGTCGATCTGATGGTCCATGAGGTGGCTCCGGGTGAGGTGAGCGACGATGCACGCATAGTGCGTGCTCTCTCTTCGGTATACCGCCCGTACGGTCGATTCATGGGCGAGACCGTGAAGAACATCCCCGAACCCGTCTGCTCCGCCGCTGCGAACGCAGCCGACGGAAAGGACTGGCATGGCAACCGTCGACACGACGCTCCGTGAGTACCAGCGCACCTTTCCCGCTATGCCCGTCTCCGTGCCGCTCGTTCGCCACGCGGCGCGGGACGCGCTGGCCGGGTGGGGCCTGGACCGCGACCACCCTGTGGTGCACGTCGCCCTGCTGCTGCTCAACGAGCTAGTCACCAACTCGGTGGTCCACGCAGCGGAGGCCTCCCCGGACTTCGACGTCCGCCTGGCGATCGGCGGAGGGCACCTGATCATCGCCGTCCACGACCGCCATCCGTGCCGTCCGGGCGCGCTGCTGGCGCCCCACGCGGACGGCCTCGGCGGACGGGGCCTGGCACTGGTTCGGACGTTGATTGCTGAAGTCGGCGGCACCAGCTTCGTGCCCGTGGACGACGACGGCCCCGGGAAGACGGTCGTCATCGTCCTACCCCTGTAGCGCCCCATACCAGCCAACTGGAAAGGCCAGGAAGTGCAAGCAGCAACAGCGTCGGTCGCCCCCGTGTCGGCCGCCGACCTGGGGACACAGTGATGATCGCCTTCGGTTGGGCTGGCGGCTTGAGCGAAGATCAGCGCTCCGGCACCGCTTGTCTGTGCTGCCGCCGGATGCTTCCCAACTCCGGCGGGTTCCTCATCGGCTACCGGAACGATGTACGGGTAGGCGTCTGCGCGGGCTGCCGGAACCCCGATGAGCTCCGCGCGTGGCCCCTGCGGGTCATGGTGGAGTACGGCGTACAGCTGGACTGGACCGCGCTACGCGAGTACGGCATCGAACCGGACCCCCGGTGGATCTCGCAGATGCTGATCGGCTCCGGCGTCGAGCCTGTATGACTCCCGCGCAGCCCCAGCGCGAGGCGTGGCCAGACTCAGCCAGCCGCACCACACTGATCCAGCAGCGCACCATGAGATGGAGGCACTGATGCCCGTGACCATCCCGGCCCCGTGGGGGCTCAGTCGGATGAAGCCCTTCCCCCCTGATGCCCTGCTCCCGGACACCGCCGTCGTCCTGGACCCGGACACACAGACGGGCCGGTGGCTCGATGAAGACGGCCAGGAACTCCCGGTACTGGACAAGCACAAGCGCTCCGAGACGTCCAAGGAGACAAAGACACAGGACCACTCTGGACGGCAAGTCCGACCAGGGCAGTGATCAGCAGGGCGACACCGACTGATGCCCGGCACTGCCAGCGGGAAACCGGTGCTCGTGGTCACCCGCATCGATGACAGCTCCGCTGATCTGGTCATCGAGGAGCTGAGTCGGCGCGACGTGCCCGTGGTCCGGCTCGATCCCGGCGACTTTCCCGCCGCTGTCACCCTGAACGCCCACCTCGGCAGACTCGGTCTGAGCGGCAGTGTGCGAACCGCAACCCGCTGTCTCGACCTGAGCCGGGTGCGGTCGGTGTACTGGCGGCGCCCCAGTCCGTACGGCGCAGCCGACAGCCTCGACGGGCAGGACGCGCGCTGGTGCACCGACCAGGCCCGGTACGGTCTCGGCGGCATCCTGGCCACACTGCCCGGCGCGGCCTACGTCAATCACCCCTGGCGTAACCGCGACGCCGAATACAAGCCCGCCCAGCTCGCCACCGCCGCGCGGTGCGGCCTGGACGTGCCGACGACGCTGATCACCAACGATCCAGGCGCGGCCCGGCAGTTCGCCGCCGCGTGCGGCCCGGTCATCTACAAACCGCTCTGGAACAGCGACTACCTCGGCGACGACGACCGCGCACGCACCGTCTGGCTGGACGAGGTGGACCCCGACGCCATCGACAGTGGGGTCACGCACACCGCGCACCTGTTCCAGCAGCGCGTGGACAAGGCCGCCGACATCCGCCTGACCGCCGTCGGCCGGGACCTGTTCGCGGTCCGCATCGACGGCGCCCCCGGCCTGGACTGGCGACGCGACTACGACGCCTTGTCCTACACCCTCATCGAGACCCCGCCCGACGTCGCCACAGGGGTACACGCCTATGGGCCTACCCCCTGAATGGTGGACACGCTGATACTGGATCTGCTTGATCCGGAGGAAGGGAGAAAGACCACCGATGGCACTCCGCCAACGGCCACCTCAGTCCCAACGAATACGAACGTCGGCATCACGCGGCTAAGCTCACCCTCGCCGCATAGGAAACGATTGCGTGTCCACCTTCATGGGGGAAGGCCCCACGCAGCTCATGATCCGGGCACGCAGCTCATGATCCGGGCACGCAGCTCATGATCCGGGCACGCAGCTCATGATCCGGGCACGCAGCTCATGATCCGGGCACAAAAAACCGCCGTCACGCGTTCAAGTGACAGACCGCCGGGAAGATCTTGGGCGGATACACCATCCCACTCCCTTTGCTAAGGCATTACTCTTTTGGCAGAGGGCCCCCAAATCGCGGGGCGATGGAGGAGTTCACATGAGGACCAGTAGCAACCCGGTCTTCTCGCAGCGGGGGCCGTTCGCCCGCGGGCAGCAGAACCAGCCCGCGTACGGGACCCCGCAGGGCGGGACGACCATGACGTACGGCCAGCAGCAGGGTGGGGGCAACCCCTTCGGCGGTCCGCAGCAGGGCCAGCAGGCCCCGCAGCAGCCGATGACACCCGAGCAGCTGCAGCAGATGTACCAGCAGCAGGCCGCGGGCCCGCTGCAGACCGGTCGCATGACCATGGACGACGTGGTCACCAAGACCACGATCACTCTGATCACGGTGTTCATCACCGGCGCGCTCGCCTGGGCCTTCCTGCCCCAGGAGAACTACGGCTGGGCGATGGGCGCGGCCCTGGTGGGCTTCGCGCTCGCGATGGTCAACAGTTTCAAGCGCGAGGTCAGCCCGGCGCTGGTGATCGCCTACGCCGCGTTCGAGGGCATCTTCCTCGGCGCGATCAGTCACATCTTCAACGATCGCTGGCCAGGCATCGTCGTCCAGGCCGTCCTCGGCACCGCGATGGTCTTCGGCGGCATGCTGTTCGCCTACAAGTCCGGCTGGGTCCGGGTCACCTCCCGGTACGCCCGGATCGGTATGGCCATCGCACTCGGCTTCCTGGGCCTGATCCTGGTCAACCTCGTCGTCGGCCTGTTCACCGGCGGCGGCGACGGCCTGGGCCTGCGCTCGGGTCCGCTCGGCGTGGTCGTCGGCCTGGTGGCGATCGCCCTCGGGGCGTTCTTCCTCTCGCTCGACTTCCACCAGGCTGAGCAGCTGGTGGCCGCAGGCGTCCCCGAGAAGGAGTCGTGGCGGGTCGCGTTCGGCCTGACCGTCACGCTCGTGTGGATCTACGTCGAGATGCTGCGGCTGATCTCGATCCTGCGCGGCGACTAGCCGAGCGGTCAAAAGCGGAGAACAATTCCGTACGGAATGACTGAAGGCGGCGGCCCCGGAGTGATCCGGGGCCGCCGCCTTCAGTGTTGTGCGGCGGGGGCCAGTTGCGCGGGGAGCAGGTCAGCCCCGGTTGTGGCGGCGCTTGTCGTGTTCCCGGACGATCGCGAGAGCGTGACCGTGCGGGAGGCTGTACTCGTCCTGGAACCAGGAGACGCGTTCGTCGAAACGTGCGAACGCGGGCCCGTCGTCGATGGCCCGGAACCAGTCGGGAAGTTCGCGACCGGTGACGCTGGGAACCCGCAGAAGCAGGTTCTGGTGTGTCTCTTCGGAGTGGTGCGGCAATGACATAAGCGCCTCCGGGTGAGGAGATACGACCGGTCAACAGTGCTCGTCACGACCCGACTCGGAGCGACCGGCCTGCTGATTCCTGAGCGTGCATGACGGCTGGACGGTTGGCAACCTTTGCGCCGGTACGCACCGGTGTGATCACCCGTCGGGGCCCTACCCTCGATGGCATGTCACCGACCCTGCCGTATGACTCCCCGTCCACTCCCCAGGCGGCGCCCGCCGACACCTCCGGGTTGGAACTCCCCTCGTACGAGCAGGAAGTGCGGCTGCTCGCCGACCGGCTGCGGCACTTGGGCGAGTCGCGCCTTCGCCGTGCCGTCCCGGGGCACCCCTCGCTGGCCGCGGCGGCCCTGGACCTGGCCCGGCGGCTGGCCGGTCTGCACTTCGAGCTGGCCGGCGAGCCGGGGCGACCGGTGCCCGACCTGGGTGCGTTCGCGGTCGGAGACCAGATTGTGGTGACCGGCCTGGAGCTCGCCCGTACGGCCGAAGAAGCGTTGGACACAGCGGCGGCCCGGGACACACTGTCGCGTGCCCGCGCCGCAGTCCAGGAGGTCTCCGCCACCCTGTGAACGGTCACGTTCCGGAGTAGTGCGCGAAGACCACCACGTTGCCGCTGTAACCGCCGCCGTGCTTCGCCTTGTCGAAGCTCCCGCCACACGTGATCAAGCGGAGTTCGGGGCGGCCTGTGTCCCCGTACACCCGCTTCGCCGGGAACCGCCTGCGGTCGTACACCTCGACCGAGTCGACGGTGAACCTGGCCGTCCTCCCGTCCTGCCGGGCCACCTTGACCACGGCGCCGGTCCTGATCGCGCCGAGGTCGTAGAACACGGACGGGCCCGTGTGGCTGTCCACATGCCCGGTGACCACGGCGGTTCCATTCTCGCCGGGTGTCACCCCCGCCTGGTACCACCCGACCGGGGTCTGCTGCCGGCTGCGCGGGTCCGGGACGTCTACCCCACCGATGGCGTCCAGCCCGACCGCGTCCACGGTCGCGTGGACACCGGCCTGCTCGATGTCCACGCGGACCGGGACCGACCGGCCGAGCGGTTTCGGCACCGGATATTCAGTCACGACGGGTACGGGAGGGGAATCGGCGACGGCGAGGCCTGCCGCGTCGATGACCGTCCGGACCGGCTGTGGCGGCCCCGCGGGCGCCTTGGTCCCGTTCACCACCAGGAAGCCGCCGATCAGCAGCGCGGCGACGGCGGCCGCCACCGGTGAACGGGTGCGGCCCTGGCCGGTCTGCGGCTGATCAGCGCCGTCAGACGCGGCCACCGGCCCGGCGACGGCGGTGCAGTGCGACGCCGCCGACGATGAACGCGCCGGCCATCAGGCTGCCGCCCACGGCGGTCTGGACGGTGTCCTGGCCGGCCTGCGAACCGCCGAACCCACCCTTGGTGGGCGCCACCGGGCGGGGCTTCTTCGTCGGTTGTACGTCCTCGGCGCCGACGGTGAACGTCACGTTCTTGGAGACGACCTGGCCGTCGGCGCAGACGACGGTGGCCGTGTGGATGCCGGGTTTGGCGTCCTTGGTGAGCCTGCCGTTGCCGACCAGGGTGCTCGCCCCCTGGGTCAGCTTCACGTCACCGGCGAACTGGGCCGACGACGCGGTCGCCGTGCTGGACTTGGCGCAGGTCGCGTAGACGGTGACCGTGTCGCCGCTGACGGACGCGCTGGCCCCGTTCGGTACTTCCTTGGCCGTGGCGCCGGGAGCGGCGGCGGCCAGGCCGGCCAGGGCCAGGGCGGCGACGGCGAGGGGACGCTGGAAACGCATCGGACTACCTCCAGAGGACACGCGGGCACGGCAGGAGTCATCCGTACGGGGATAACCGCGCTGGAGGTTCGACGCTAGGTACAAAAATGGCCAATTGCTACTTAAAGTGACCAAATGGGTGACAGGGCTTACCGGTCGCCCCGGGCGGCCCGGACGTACACGCGGTCCGCAAGGGCGTAAGTGGCCTGGTCGGAGACCTGGAAGGTCAGCGCGTGCCCGCCACCGACGATGGATGAACCGAGCAGGCGTACGGGCTGGCCGGCGGCCAGGGCCACCTCGATCAGCTCCGCGCTCTCGAAGTCGGCGGGCATGAGCACCAGCGACGACCCGTCGGTGAACTCCACGACGTCGCACTCGCCGCCGGACAGGCCGCGCAGGATGCCGGTGGCGGCTGTGCCGTCGGCGGCCAGGCGCATCAGCCAGCCGCCGGTCAGGTGCGGCGGCAGGAAGGGTGCGAGCCCGGCCGACGGGTGCGGCAGGACGGAGCGTGGCAGCGGCTCCTGGAAGGCCTCCGGGGACTCGTCCTCCAGGACGTCCTGCCCGGCCAGCTCGCGCTCGGCGGCGGCGGCCTGAGGGTCGTGCAGGTGCTCGTTCAGGCGGTCCATCATGACGTTCAGCAGGTGGCCTTCGAGCAGTTCGGGGGGCGCGTCGTCCAGTCTGGAGAGGCCCTGCTGCGGCTGCTGCCGGGGTATTTGCGGCGCCGGGGCGCGGTGGCCGAAGAGGTGGTCCATGAACTGCTTGTCGTACACCTCGACCCGCGCGGCCTGGCGGCGGCGGTGGGTGCGTACGGCCGTGCGTGCTGCGGCGGTGACGCTGGCGGCGGAGACGACGGCGAGCAGGGCGGGTACGGCGTAGCGGTAGGACATGTCTTCAGCATGCCCCGTCCGCAATACGGAGCCGTAGGGTGATTTGTCCCGACTTGTAGGGACCTTGGGGTCCCGCCAAGTGAGTGAACGACCGCTGGCCAGGTGCCCGTACAAAAGGCCCTGGCCAGCAGTTTTTCAGCCGTTCAGCCGTTCAGCCGTTCAGCCGTTCAGCCGTTCAGCCGTTCAGCCGTTCGGTCGCTCAGTCGTTCGGTTGTTTAGTTGTTCGGTCGTTCAGCTGTTCAGTCGTTCAGCACGTCAACTTCTCAGCTGAGACGCTCGATGACCATCGCCATGCCCATGCCGCCGCCGACACACATGGTCTCCAGGCCGAACTGCTTGTCGTGCCACTTCAGCGAGTTGATCAGCGTCGAGGTGATGCGCGCGCCGGTCATGCCGAACGGGTGGCCGACGGCGATCGCACCGCCGTTGACGTTGACCTTGTCCAGGTCGATGCCGAGGTCCCGGTACGACGGGATCACCTGGGCGGCGAACGCCTCGTTGATCTCTGCCAGGTCGATGTCCTTGATCGACATCCCGGCGAGCGCCAGGGCCTTCTTCGACGCCTCGACCGGGCCGTAGCCCATGATCTCGGGGGACAGTCCTGAGACGCCGGTGGAGACGATCCGGGCCAGCGGCGTCAGGCCGAGCTCACGGGCTTTGGTGTCGGACATGATGACCAGTGCCGCGGCGCCGTCGTTCAGGCCGCAGCAGTTGCCCGCGGTGACGGTGCCGTCGGGGCGGAACACCGGCTTGAGGCCCGATACGCCCTCCAGCGTCACGCCCGCGCGCGGGCCGTCGTCCGCCGAGACGACGGTGCCGTCGGGCAGCGTGACCGGGGTGATGTCCTTGGCCCAGAAACCGTTGGCGATCGCCTTCTCGGCCAGGTTCTGCGACCGGACGCCGAACTCGTCCTGCTCCGCGCGGGAGATGCCCTTGATCTGGGCGAGGTTCTCGGCGGTCTGGCCCATCGCGACGTAGACGTCCGGCAGTGCGCCGGACTCGCGCGGGTCCACCCACACCGGGGCGCCCGCCTGCTCCGCGCGCTGCTTCGAGATCTCCCGGGGGCCGTCGAACAGCGGGTTCTTGGTGTTCGGGATCGAGTCGCTGTTGCCCTTGGTGTGGGTGGAGGAGATGACTTCGACACCGGCGGAGATGAAGACGTCGCCCTCGCCGGCCTTGATGGCGTGCAGCGCCATGCGGGAGGTCTGCAGCGAGGAGGAACAGTAGCGGGTGATCGTGGTGCCGGGGATGTGGTCGTAACCCAGCAGGACCGCGATGTTGCGGCCCATGTTGTTGCCCTGCTCGCCACCGGGGAGGCCGCAGCCGAGCATGAGGTCGTCGATGTCGCGGGGGTTCAGCTCCGGCACCTGGGCCAGGGCAGCGGCAACCATCTGGACGGTGAGGTCGTCGGGACGGATGTCCTTGAGTGAACCCTTGAACGCGCGGCCGATGGGGGACCGGGCGGTGGCGACGATGACTGCTTCGGGCATCGGGACTCCTTGGGATCGGTACGAGGACCGCAAGGCCTCTCGTCGCGGGAGCTGTAGCGGCTAGCGCGGAGATCGGAAGCGCTAGAGCTGGTGGAGCAGGGCTTCGGAAGAGCAGAGCTCAAGAAGAGCAGAACTCGAAAGAGCAGAGCTGAGGAAGAGCAGAGCTCAGGAAGAGCAGAGCTCAGGAAGAGCAGAGCTCAGGAAGAGCAGAGCTCAAAAGAAGCTACTGCGTGGTAGGCGTCATGACGAGGGGCGCGGGTTGATCGATGATGCGATCCATCCCACACTGCCCGACTTCTATGACGCCCAGTCAGATTCAGCGTACTCCGCGCATTCCGCGATGCCCCGGGCGGTTACGCGGGCTCTATCCGCGGCTCGGACTCCGGCGAGTTCTGTGGCTCCGGCTCCGCCGGGGAAACGGTCGCCGGCCCCTGCGTGGCAGGCTCCCGGTGGCCATCCTCCGCACCCGCGTCCCCGGGCTTCGGCAACTGCTGCCGCCGCCGGTGCCGCAACAGCGCCCACCGGCCCCGCGGGCCCCGCTCGTAACCGGCCACCTCGGTCGCCGCGACCTCCGTACCGCCCCGCTCGACGGCTTCGATCGCGGCCACCGCGATCGGCAGCACCGCTTCGCCGCGGACCGGGTCCGGAGCCGGATCGTCCAGCGGCCACACGTCCAGCGCCGCGCACAACGACGGCAGTACGGCCATCACCGCGGTCGCGTAGCCCTCCACGGAGGGGTGGAACTTGTCCGGGCCGAACATGTCCGTGGGGCGGGCCGCGAACTCGGGCCCGAGCAGTGCGCCGAGGGAGACCGTACGGCCCCCGGCCTCGACCACCGCGATGGTCTGGGCCGCCGCCAGGTTCCGGCTCCACTGCCGGGCCAGGTAACGCAGCGGCTGGGCGATCGGCTCGATCGTGCCCAGGTCTGGGCAGGTCCCCACGATCACGTCGCACCCGGAGGCGAGGAGCCTGCGGGTCGCCCGCTCCAGGTAGCGCACCGAGTCCACCGGGCGCATCCGGTGGGTGACGTCGTTCGCGCCCACGATGATCACTGCGACCTCGGGGTTCTGGGTGAGGGCGAGGCTCGTCTGCCGCTCCAGGTCCGAGGACTGCGCGCCGGACAGTGCCACGTTGACCAGGACGACCGGGCGCTCGGCCACCGCCGCCAGACCGGAGGCGAGCAGGGCCGCCGGAGTCTGCATCGGCACGTGCACCCCGAGCCCCGCGGCGGTCGAATCCCCGAGCACCGCAAGGCGGATTGGCTCGTCGGAGACGAGGGTGTCGTGGTAGTCGCCGTACGTCCCGTCCGCGCGTGGCGGATCCTGCGCGGCCTCACCGATCGACCGCCGGGCGATGCGCGCCTCGGTGTAGAGGAGCATGAACATCGCCCCGGTCAGGACCCCCACCCCGCCCCCGCCGAAGGCAGCGGCAGCTGCGACCCGACGGGCGGTCCTGGCACGCATCGGATCTCCTCCTCGCCATGGCTCAACTGGTTTCCGACTCTAACGGGTACGCCGTGGCGGGCTTCGCCACCGCTCAATCACCCATACGCTGACGGGACCCACTGATGGTCAAGGCCGAATAGGAACATCCGGAGGGATCTGTGCAGGTTCACGACACGATCATCGACTTGATCGGCGGCACCCCGCTGGTCCGGCTGAACCGCGTCACCACTGGAATCCAGGCAACAGTCCTGGCCAAGGTGGAGTACTTCAACCCCGGCGGCTCGGTGAAGGACCGCATCGCGGTCCGCATGATCGATGCCGCAGAGCAGTCCGGCGCTCTCAAGCCCGGCGGCACCATCGTCGAACCGACGTCCGGGAACACCGGCGTGGGGTTGGCCATGGTGGCCCAGCAGCGCGGCTACCGCTGCGTGTTCGTATGCCCGGACAAGGTCAGCACAGACAAGATCAACGTGATGCGGGCGTACGGTGCGGAGGTTGTCGTCTGCCCCACCGCCGTCGACCCGGAGCACCCCGAGTCGTATTACAACGTCTCGGACCGCCTGGTCCGCGAGATCCCGGGCGCGTGGAAGCCGGACCAGTACTCCAACCCGGACAACCCGCAGTCGCACTACGAGTCCACCGGCCCCGAGCTGTGGGAACAGACTGACGGGCGCATCACCTGCTTCGTCGCGGGCGTCGGCACCGGCGGCACCATCACCGGCACCGGACGGTTCCTCAAAGAAGTGTCCGACGGCCGCGTGCGCGTCGTCGGCGCGGACCCCGAGGGTTCCGTCTACTCCGGCGGCAGCGGCCGTCCGTACCTCGTGGAAGGCGTCGGCGAGGACTTCTGGCCGACCGCGTACGACCGCGGCCTGCCGGACGAGATCATCGCGGTCTCCGACCACGACTCCTTCTCGATGACCCGCCGGCTCGCCCGCGAAGAGGGCCTGCTCGTCGGCGGCTCCTGCGGGATGGCGGTGGTCGCGGCACTGCGCGCCGCCGAGTCCCTCGGGCCCGACGACGTGGTGGTCGTCCTGCTGCCCGACTCCGGGCGCGGCTACCTGTCCAAGATCTTCAACGACGAGTGGATGGCCGACCACGGCTTCCTGGACGCGGCCCCCGGGCAGTCCAGGGTCGGCGAACTGCTCGCCCGCAAACAGGGCGACCTGCCCGCACTGGTGCACATGCACCCGGAGGAGACCGTCGGCGAGGCGATCTCCGTACTGCGCGAGTTCGGCGTCAGCCAGATGCCGGTGGTCAAGCCGGGCGCCGGACACCCTGACGTCATGGCCGCCGAGGTGGTGGGCTCGGTCGTCGAGCGCGACCTGCTCGACGCGCTGGTCGGCGGGCGGGCCAAGACGAGCAGCGCACTGGAGGCGCACATGTCGGCGCCGCTCCCGGTGGTCGGCTCGGGCGAGGCGGTCACCCGGCTGGCCGCCGTACTGGAGAAGTCCGACGCCGCGCTCGTCCTGGTGGAGGGCAAACCGCAAGGGGTGCTGACCCGCCAGGACCTCCTGGCGCACCTCGCTGCTTCTTAGGCGGGCCGGAACGTGCCTCCGGCGCTGCGCCCGCTGCGAAGCAGCTGCGGTTCACAGTCGGGCACGCTCAGGGACACTGCGCGCCCGTCACCGCATTGTGACCCGGTGCGCCCCGGAGGGGTCCGACGGCGTGCCCACTGGACTGTCCCGACGGGCTAGGCCCTAGGCTTCCCTTTATGGACAACGCACCTGTTTCCGACTCCGCCGACGGCCCCCGCTACGTCCGGCTCAGCCTGGACATCGTTCTGGAGGTCACCGACGAAGCCGCGCTGCGGCAGGCAGCCCTGGACACCGTCAAGGGCGACGAGGAGCTCTCCGACGACGAGCGCGCCGAGGCGGTCAAGGCCATCGAGGCCGAACCCGCCGAGTCGGTCTCGTACCTGATCGACCCGTTCTCCCTCGTGGAGGACATCCCCGGCACTGAGCTGGTCGAGGCCGGCTGGCAGTCGGAGAACGAAGAGGACGGCCCGGACGACGAGGAGCCCGACGAGGACGCCTGACCTCCCGAGGTCCGGTCTCCGGACAAACGCTCGACCAGGAGCCCCGCCGCCCGGCGGGGCTCCTGCCGTTTCCTGGGTCGTTTCACGACCTCTTCAGGCCCCCGTACGGCCGAGTATCGGTCCGCCATGCCCCGGCTTGACCGTTTTCACCCGGTCGGCGGCTGATCACGAACGGGTGAATCCACAAATAGCGCGTTGCCTGGGACCGGTCCCCGCCGTTGTCTCCGATGTCGCACCGGATCGTGCGGCACTGTGACATGGAGGAAGAATGAACACGGTCAAGAAGGCAGCCTTCACCGCCGCCACTGTCGGCGGTCTGATGGCTGCGGGCATGGGTGCCGCCAGCGCTGGCTCGATGGCCGGTGGCGCGGCCGAGCACTCTCCCGGCGTCGGTTCCGGCAACCAGATTCAGGCTCCGGTCCACGTCCCGGTCAACGCGTGCGGCAACTCCGTCACCGTGATCGGCGGCCTGAACCCGGTCTTCGGCAACGCCTGCGAAAACTCGTAGTCCCACTGCGCGCCTGAAAAGCTTGAAGTAGTAGGTGCCGGACAACAGGCGCCGTGCGGGGATCCTCGAGATCCCCGTACGGCGCCTGTTGTCTTCATCCGTTTTCCGGTGCCTCAGGCGTGCGTGCCACCGTCGATGCGCAGGGACGTGCCGGTGATGAACTTGCCGTCGTCGGACGCCAGTGCGGCGATCATGCCGGCCACGACCGACGGGTCGGCCATGCCCGCGCCGATGATCGGCATGAGCTTGCCGAACTTCTCCCAGTCGGCGTCCTGCGGCACCTGGTTGGGCGTGTCGTCGACGATGCCCGAGGAGATCGAACCGGGCGCGACGTTGACCGCGCGCAGGCCCTTGTCCGCGTACTCCAGCGCGATCGCGTGGGTGAAGGAGTCGATGCCGCCCTTGGACGCCGCGTAGGCCGCCATGTACGGGTGGGCGAACGACGCGGACGTCGAGCTGAAGTTGATGATGACGCCGTTGCCGGTGTCACACAGGGCGGGGATCGCCGCCCGACACATCAGGAACGTGCCCGTCAGGTTGATCCCGATCACCTGGTTCCACACGTCGAGGGAGAAGTCGTGGGTGTGCCCGGCGCGCAGGATGCCCGCCGCGTTCACCAGCACGTCGAGGCCGCCGAGCGCGGTGACGATCTCCGCGACCCCGGTGCCCACCGCGGTCTCGTTGGAGATGTCGAGGACCTGGGTGGTCAGCTTCGCCTCCACACCTGCCTCAGCGGCCATGGCGCGGGTTTTCTCAAGGCCGTCGGCGTTCACGTCGACCGCGTACACCGTCCCGGCTTCGCGCAGCAGCCGGATCACCGTGGCCTGGCCGATGCCTGAGCCGCCGCCGGTCACGATGATTCGCCGGTCCTGGAACCTGTCCACTGTGCAGTCCTCCTAGCCGGGGCGCGGCACGCCGCACCCGTTGTGAGGGCACTGCGGGACAGGCCCCCTTGCTTGAACGAACCCATAAGACGTGAAACCAGGGAGCATGTTCAAGACCTTCGGCGATCTAGATCGATCCGGGTGTCGGAAAACACCTGCCGGACAAACCGAAGACCCGGACCGTCGTACGGTGCTGTGCTTCGCGGGGTCCGCCAGTTGAAGAGCGACATCCCCAAGATGGTGATCATCTTTGACGGATGATCACTATCTTGGGGATGTCGTTCTTCGAGCCGCACTGCGGCAGCGCGCCGCACCGGGTGGGGCGTGTCCGATGTCGATCGGTAGACGACCCGCCAGGTGTTCCGTCCGACTACGAGCTTCCGGTAGCCGGTGAGTTCGCCGCCGAGTGGGTAGCCCGCTTCGGGTGCCGTGTCCAGAAGCAGAATCTTTTTGAGAACTTTGGGCACCGCATCGGGACCGATGCGCCGCAAGTCGTCAAGAGCCGCATCGGTGAAGGTCATCTCCGCCATCGGCCTACTCGTTGTCAGGCAGTGCCGCGATGGATTCGCGAGTGTGCCCAAAAGCAGTCAGGACCTCGTCCAGCGAAGTGCGGTGACCGTTGTCGGACGCGGTGCGAGCCAGTACGAGCGCTAGATCACGGAGATCGGCGATGGCTTCGTCCAGTTCGGTCAGACGGTCGATGCCGACCACGGCCGCCACGGGCTTGTGCCGACGTGTGACGACGAGGGCGGAGCCGTGTTCGGCGTCGGAGACCAGCCCGGCGACTCCGCGCCTGGCCGCTTCGGTGACACTCAGCTCGACGGTGTTCTGCAGTATGGCCATGCTTGAACTGTATAGAAATCTATGCAGAACGTCCTGGGCTTCTGGCAGTAGGGCCCACGCGGGAATCCTCGCGCGGGCCCTACGTGTGAAGCGGTACTCCTGAGCGTCAGCCGGCTGCCTTCGCGACCCCGATCGGGCAGCTCACGCCCGTTCCGCCACCCCCGCAGTACCCGTTCGGGTTCTTCGCGTCCGACAAGTACTGCTGGTGATAAGCCTCGGCTGGGAAGAACGGCCCCGCCGGGGCGATCTCCGTGGTGATACCCCCGTGGCCGGCCTCGGCGAGGACCTTGCCGTACGCCGCGCGGGAAGCCCCGGCCGTCGCAGCCTGGGCGGGGGAGTGGGTGTACACGGCGGACCGGTACTGCGTCCCCTCGTCGTTGCCCTGCCGGAAGCCCTGGGTCGGGTTGTGCGACTCCCAGAACACCTTCAGCAGCTGCTCGTAGGTGACCTGCGTGGGGTCGAACACCACGCGGACCGCCTCGGTGTGGCCGGTGCGGCCGGCGCAGACCTCTTCGTACGTCGGGTTCGGGGTGAATCCGCCCTGGTAGCCGACGAGGGTCGTCCAGACACCCGGCGTCTGCCAGAACTTGCGCTCGGCGCCCCAGAAGCAGCCGAGGCCGAAGTCCGCGGTCTCCAGACCGTCCGGGTACGGGCCGTCCAGCGGGTTGCCGAGGACGGTGTGCGCGGCGGGCAGGGCGGTCAGCGGCTGCTCGCGGCCTGGCAGGGCCTCCGCTGCGGTGGGCAGGCGCGGCTGGAAGGAGGAGCGGTCGAACACGGGTACCTCCGAGAGGGGTGGGTGACTGGTACAACGCACGTCGCCCACAGGATGTTTCCGTACGGTCGGCAACCGGTGAAGCCGCCCGCCCGAGCGGGTGGTGAACGGGACCGACAAGCGGCCCCGGCGGGTCCGCGGCGTTAGTGTTCCTGAACATGAGCGAAGCATTTTCCGACGGACCACGGCACGGGTTCGAAACCCGCGCCATCCATGCCGGGCAGGAGCCCGATTCGTTGACCGGTGCGGTCGTGCCACCGATCTACCAGGTGTCGACCTACAAGCAGGACGGCGTGGGCGGCCTGCGCGGCGGCTACGAGTACAGCCGGAGTGCCAACCCGACCCGTACGGCCTTGGAAGAGTGCGTCGCCGCGCTCGAAGGCGGGGCGCGCGGGCTGGCGTTCGCCTCCGGGCTCGCCGCTGAGGACTGCCTCCTGCGCACCGTGTGCGCACCCGGTGACCACGTGGTCATCCCGGACGACGCCTACGGCGGCACGTTCCGGATGTTCGCCCAGGTCTACGCCCGCTGGGGCCTGGAGTTCACCGTCGCGCACCTGTCCGACCCCGCGGCGGTCCGGGCGGCCGTGCGCCCCGGCCAGACGAAGCTGATCTGGTGCGAGACACCGAGCAATCCGCTGCTCGGCGTGGCCGACATCGATGCACTGGCCGGCATCGCGCACGACGCCGGTGCGCTGCTCGCCGTCGACAACACCTTCGCCTCGCCCTACCTCCAGCAGCCGCTGGAGCTCGGCGCGGACGTCGTGATCCACTCGACCACGAAGTACATGGGCGGCCACTCCGACGTGGTCGGCGGTGCCCTGGTGGCGTCCGACGCTGAACTGGGCGAGCGCCTGGCGTTCCACCAGAACGCGATGGGCGCGGTCTCCGGTCCGTTCGACGCGTGGCTGGTGCTGCGGGGCATCAAGACGCTGGGCGTACGGATGGACCGGCACTGCTCGAACGCCGAACAGGTCGTCGAACTGCTCCAGGCACACCCCAAGGTGATCGAGGTGCTCTACCCGGGGCTCCCCGGCCACCCCGGGCACGACATCGCGGCCAAGCAGATGAAGGCCTTCGGCGGGATGGTCTCCTTCCGCGTCACCGGCGGCGAGAAGGCCGCCCTGGAGTTGTGCGGCCGTACGACGGTATTCACCCTCGCCGAGTCCCTCGGCGGCGTCGAATCACTCATCGAGCACCCGGGCCGGATGACACACGCTTCGGTGACGGGGTCCGAGCTGGAGGTCCCCGACGACCTCATCCGACTGTCGGTCGGCATCGAGTCGGTGGAGGACCTGCTCGCCGACCTCAGCCAGGCGCTCGACGGCTGAGTGCGTGACCGGCCGACGGCGGTGAGTTAACGCGGGTACTCCCGGTACGCCGGGGCCTCCAGCGCAATATCCTCACCATGGGCGAGGGCGACGTGCACTCGACGAGCAGAACGGGTGGCGATGACCACGGACGAGGAACAGTACGACCGACTGTACGACCAGCTTCAGCACGAGGTCGCACTGTTCGCCCGCCGCGCCGAGCAGACCCGGCTGGCGGCGGTGGGGGAGCTGCGCAACTCCATGGACCGGGCGGCCTACCTGCTGCTCGGCCGCCTGGAGGCGGAAGGGCCCATGGGCGTCAAGGCCCTGGCGCAGTCGATGTCCATCGATTCGTCCACGGTGACCCGGCAGGTCACCCCGCTGGTGGACAACGGCTACGTGGACCGGATGCCCAATCCGGACGACGGCCGGGCGGTCCTGCTTGTGCTGTCCGAGATGGGGCAGTCCCGGCTCCACCAGGTGCGTCGGGCCCGGCGGAAGCTCATGGCCGAGATGACCGAAGAGTGGAACGACGTCGAACGTCAGCAGTTCACCGAGCTGCTGACCCGGTTCAACCGGTCCCTTGAGGTCCGGCACGCGCGGTCGGGTGAGCCGCTCACCCGCTGACTGCCGGAAGGCGCTGAGCGGCCTGCACCGTTCAGCGTCTTCCCGCCAGCAGGAATCCCTCCGCGTCCTCCGCCGGCCCGACCGGGCGCGCGGTGCCGCGCAGCCGTTGCTCGCGCAGTGCGAAGGTCAGCAGCCAGCCGAGCAGCATGACGGCTGCCGCGGCGAGGAACACCCAGCTCATCGCCCGGACGAATGAATGGATCACGAACGCCTGCTGGTCGGCGGGCAGTTCCTGGATGCGGGCGATGTTCGGCTGTCCGCCGGCCGCCACCGCCGGGTCCACGGTCCCTTCGGACAGATAGCCGCCGAGCCGGTCGCTGAGCAGCACGCCGAACACCGCGGTGCCGAACGAACCGCCCATCGAGCGGAAGAACGTCGTCGCGGACGTGGCCGCGCCGATGTCCCTGACGTGTACCGAGTTCTGCGTGGCGAGCACCACCACCTGCATGACCAGGCCGAGCCCGACGCCCAGGACGAGCAGGTAGCAGGCGGCGGTCCGCTCGGACGACGACTCGTCGAGCCGGGACAGCAGGAACAGTCCGAGGGCTCCGGTGAACATCCCGACGACCGGGAACACCTTGTAGCGGCCCGTCCGGCTGACCATGCGCCCGGAGACGACCGACGCGACGAGCAGCCCGGCCATCAGCGGGATCAGCCGCAGTCCCGCTTCGGTCGGCGTGGCTCCGTCGACCAGTTGCATGTACAGCGACACGTAGATGATCGAGCCGAACATCGCGACGCCTACGGCAAAGCTGATCGCGTTCGACACGGTGAAGATGCTGTTGCGGAACAGCCGCAGGGGCAGGATGGGTTCGCTCGCCTTGTGTTCGGCCAGGACGAAGAGCAGCAGGAGTACGGCGCCGCCGACGGCCAGGGCGATGATCTCCGGGGATCCCCAGGCGTACTTCTTCCCACCCCACTCGGTGGCGAGCAGGAGCCCGCACACCCCGGCCACGACCAGAACCGCCCCGGTGACGTCGATGCTGCGCTTGCGGCGCACCGTCTGGACCTTCAGCACGGCGGCGATGACGAGTACGGTCACCAGGCCGAGCGGCAGGTTGATCCAGAAGATCCAGCGCCACCCGGCCACGCCGGCCAGTGACGACCGGTCGGTGAACCAGCCGCCGAGCAGTGGCCCGGCCACCGACGAGAAGGCGAACACGCCGCCGAAGTAGCCCTGGTAGCGCCCGCGTTCGCGGGGGCTGACGATGTCGGCGACGATCGCGAAGGTCAGCACCATCAGCCCGCCGCCGCCCACGCCCTGGACCGCGCGGAAGGCGATGAGCTCGGTCATGGACCGGCTGAGCCCGCACAGCGCCGAACCGGTCAGGAACACGGCCAGCGCGAACAGGTAGACCGGTTTGCGGCCGTAGAGGTCGGAGATCTTCCCGTACAGCAGTGTCGTCGCGGTCGACGACAGCAGGTAGGCGGTCACGACCCACGACATCGTGGACAGGCCGCCCTCGGGGTCGAGGTCCTTGACGATCGTCCACAGTGCGGTGGACACGATCGTCTGGTCGAGTGAGGCGAGCAGCATGCCGAGCATCAACCCGCCGAACAGCAACCGGATCTGACTTTGCGTTAGCTGTTCCCTGTCGCTGGAGGTCTTGCGGCGCGCGGCGGTCGCTGTTGTCACTGACAGTCCCCTGGTCCCCCGGAAGCCCGGTATTTACTTGCGGACCGCAACCGTAGCAATGAGTGACTCTCCGACTACAAATCCGCATCGCCCGTACGGGTTAGCGCGGCAAGGGTGACGCGCCCGAATGTGACTCCTTGTCGACAAAAACACGCTGTTGCGGCTTCTGGAGCAGGTGGTGCCACACTCATTCCATGAGCACCTCGCCCGCCCCCTCCGTAACCCTCGAGGACATCCGGCGCGCCCGCGCGCTCCTGTCGGACATCGTCCGCACGACGCCGCTCAAAGACTTCCGGGCGCTGACCGAGCGCACCGGTGGCCCGGTGTTCGTCAAGTGCGAGAACCTCCAGCGCACCGGCTCCTTCAAGCTCCGCGGCGCGTACACCCGCATCGCGGGCCTCAGCACCGCCGACCGCGCCCGCGGCGTAGTCGCCGCCTCCGCCGGGAACCACGCGCAGGGCGTGGCCCTGGCCGCCCGGCTGCTCGGCGTCGAATCCACGGTCTTCATGCCCGTCGGCGCACCGCTGCCCAAGGTCGCCGCCACCCAGGGCTACGGCGCACAGGTGCGGCTGACCGGGCACACCGTCGACCAGGCGCTCATCGAAGCGCAGGAGTACGCCGACGCGACCGGCGCCGTGTTCATCCACCCGTTCGACCACCCGGACATCATCGCCGGGCAGGGCACCGTCGGCCTGGAGATCCTCGAACAGTGCCCGGAGGTCAGGACGATCCTCGTCGGCACCGGCGGCGGCGGACTGCTGGCGGGCATCGGCGTCGCGGTCAAGGCCCTGCGCCCAGACGTCCAGGTGATCGGCGTCCAGGCCGCCTCGGCCGCCGCCTACCCGCCCTCACTGGAGTCCGGCGACCTGGTGACCCTTTCGTCGGTGTCCACCATGGCCGACGGGATCGCCGTAGGCCGCCCCGGCCTGGTCCCGTTCAAACTGATCCACGCCCTGTGCGACGGAGTCCGGACGGTCAGCGAGGAATCGCTGTCCCAGGCCTTGCTGCTGTGCATGGAACGCGCGAAGCTGGTTGTCGAACCGGCCGGCGCGGCCTCCGTCGCCGCCCTGATCGAAGCTGCCCCAGGCACCTTCGAGGGCCCGGTGGTCGCAGTCCTCTCCGGCGGCAACGTGGACCCGCTCCTCATGCTCCGCGTGCTGCGCCACGGCCTCGCCTCGGCAGGTCGCTACCTGCGCCTGTACGTCCGCATCCCGGACCGCCCCGGCGCGCTCGCCACCCTGCTGACGGAGCTCGCGAACGCCGACGCCAACGTGGTCGACGTCGTCCACGGCCGCACGGACTCCCGGCTGCGGCTCGGCGAGGCCGAGGTCGAACTCCAGCTGGAGACAAAAGGCCCCGAGCACTGCCAGAACGTCGTGCAGTCCCTGGAGAAGGCCGGTTTCATAGTCACTGTGAGCTGACCCCGGTGTTCCCGTATGGCTCACAACCCGCTTAACCGGTCGCGGACCGGGTACTCAGCGGGGCATCGTCAGCCGGGTCGCAGAAAACGGGGCATACCTACGGGGAGTGAAACCCACTTATGGAAGACGCGATCGTCGCTGAGGCGCTGATCAAAACCTTCGGCAAGGTGACGGCGCTCGACGGCGTCGACATCAACGTGCCCACCGGGACCGTACTCGGGCTGCTCGGCCCCAACGGCGCCGGGAAGACCACCATCGTGCGGGTGCTGGCCACCCTGCTCCAGCCCGATTCGGGCAGCGCCCGGGTCGCCGGGATCGACGTGCTCACGAAGCCGCAGCAGGTCCGCCGCATGATCGGACTTTCCGGGCAGGCAGCCGCGGTCGACGAGTACCTGACGGGGCGTGAGAATCTGCGCATGATCGGCGAGTTGTACGGCCTGCGCACCAGTGACGCCAAGGCCCGGGCCGGTGAACTCCTCGCGGAGTTCCGGCTCGCCGACGCCGCCGACCGCACCGCCAGGACCTACTCCGGCGGCATGCGCCGCCGCCTCGACCTGGCCTCCACCCTCGTCGCCAGACCGCCGGTGCTGTTCCTCGACGAACCGACCACCGGGCTCGACCCGCGCAGCCGGCTCGACCTGTGGGACGTCATCGCCAAACTCGTGCAGGACGGCACCACGGTGCTGCTCACCACGCAGTACCTCGAAGAGGCCGACCGGCTCGCCGACACCATCGCGGTGGTCGACCACGGCAAGATCATCGCCCGGGGCAGCTCCGACCAGCTGAAGTCCCAGGTCGGCGGAGAGCGCATCGAAGTGGTCATCCGCGAAGGCGCGCGGCTCTCCGACGCGGTGGCGGCCCTGGCCTTCCACTGCGGCGACGGACAGCCGCAGGTCCAGGAGCACCTCCGCCGGATCACCGTCCCGGTGCACGGCGGCGCGCGGCTGCTCGCCGACGTCATCCGCGAACTCGACCAGCGGGGCGTGGAGATCGACGACATCGGGCTGCGCAGGCCCACCCTCGACGAGGTGTTCCTGTCACTGACCGGGCACCGCGCGGAAGACCTGGAAGACGCGCCGGCCGAGGAGGGGGAGCGATGACCACCACCACGCACACCGCGATGGAGACCCGGCCCGGCAACCCGGTCCGCGACACGACGGTCATGATCCGCCGCAACCTGCTGCGGATGATGCGCCAGCCGGACATGATCGTGTACGCGCTCATCCAGCCGATCATGTTCGTGCTGCTGTTCGCGTACGTCTTCGGCGGCGCGATCAAGATCCCCGGCGGGGCCCCGGCCTACCGCGAGTTCCTGATGGCCGGCATCTTCGCGCAGACGGTCTCCTTCGCCACCGCGTCAACGTCGATCGGCCTCGTCACCGACATGAGCAAGGGGGCCATCGACCGGTTCCGCTCGCTGCCCATGGCCCGGTCCGCGGTGCTCGCGGGCAGGACCATCGCCGACCTCGCCCAGACGGCCGTCGCGATGGTGGTGATGGGCCTGTGCGGCCTGATCGTCGGCTGGCGGATCCGGGAGGGCTTCCCCAAGGCCCTGCTGGCTGTACTCCTCCTGCTGTTGCTCGGCTACGCGTTCACTTGGATCGGCGCGTTCGTCGGCCTGTCGGTGAAGACCGTGGAAGCGGCCAGCTCGGCCGGGATCATCTGGCTCTTCCCGCTGTCGTTCCTGTCGAACGCCTTCGTGCAGTCCACTGACCTGCCCGGCGGGCTGAAGGTGGTGGCCGACTGGAATCCGATCAGTGCCACGGTCCAGGCCGTCCGGGAACTGTTCGGCAACCCGGTCGGGGAGACGAACCACTCCTGGCCGATGCAGCACTCAGTCCTGGTGTCACTGCTCTGGTCCCTGCTGATCATCGTGGTCTTCGCACCGCTCGCGGTGCGCAAATACCGCAACGTCACAAACTGAGCCGGGGATCAGCGGGCCATGACCTGCTGCCAGGGGCGCGTGCGGTAGCCACCGCGCACGACGAAGGCCCCTGTGCCGTCCGCAGTGGACGGCACCGGGGCCTTCGTGTGTCAGGTCAGACCGCGTACGGCTTGACCGAGGTGATCTTGACGGTCATCTTCTTACCGTTGGGCAGCTCATACGTGCCCGAGGAGCCGACCTTCTTGTTCAAGATGGCGTGGCCCAGCGGGGACTTGGGGGAGTACACCTCGATCGACGAGGCGGCGTCCTCCCGGGACCCGAGCAGGAAGGTCAGGCTGTCGTCCTCGTCGCCGGCGAACACGACGGTGACGACCATGCCCTGGGTGACGATGCCGTTGTCAGCGGGGGCCTCGCCCACCTGCGCGGTGTCGAGCAGGCCGACGAGCTGGCGGATGCGCAGCTCCATCTTGCCCTGCTCCTCCTTGGCCGCGTGATAGCCGGCGTTCTCCTTGAGGTCGCCCTCGGAGCGGGCTTCCTCGATCTTCACGGCGATCTCGGATCGGCCGCGGCCAGACAGGTCCGCCAGCTCAGCCTGGAGCCGTTCGTACGCCTCCTGGGTCAGCCAGGTGACGGTTTCGCTGGTCTGGGTCACGGGTGCTCCTTGGTGAATCGTGGCTGTAACAGGCACAGACTCGCAGATATGCCAATCGTCCTCTCACCGGAGTTACTGGGACGACCCGGCCTGTGAGAGGACGAAGGTGCGAGCGTAACAACGTCCGGCGGCTATCCGGGGTGTGAGCCGCCGGTCGGATGAAGTCGGGCCCGGCGCTCCGGAGAGCGTCGGTTCCCGGTCGCGGTCCACTGCTCACGCTGCTGCTCACACAGCGTGGCAGCCGTCGAGCTCCGCGGTGACCGCACGGGCGGTGGTCTGCAGGGTCTCCGTACGGACGATCTTGGACTGGCCGGGCGCGAAGCGGATCTCCTTGCGGCCGACCTCGGTGCCGTCGGTGCCGCGGGACCGCAGCACGCACACGACTTCCTGGCCGCTCTTCTTGTCCATCTCGACCCGGGCTTCCATCGTCCGGTCCGAGGTGATCTCGAAACGCGGAATACTCCCGCGTGCTTCCTGGTTCGTCTGGAACAAGCCGATCCAGACCGTTCCGGCGACCAGCAGCACAAAGAAGACGACAGCAGCGATACGCAGCGTCCGGTCCTTCCGGGCGTCCTCGGCCCCAGCCGTGTTGCCACGGCCGCCGTACCGCTCGTCGGCGAGGTGGATACCCGGCTCGGACGACTGGCTCACGGGTGCTCTCCTAGCTGCGGGGGGTGCGCCTGGTGCTTGCTTTAGTACGGGCGGGCTGCTTCGGCCACTATAGGTCGGGTGCCAAGCGCGCCCGCCCGGCACTCGGGAGAGCGTGAAGAATATGGGGAGCTACCGGTCCAGTGGGTGTTGTGATGAGTACTGACGAGCGTGGCGGACAGCTTCGGCTGATGGCGGTGCATGCGCACCCGGACGACGAGTCCAGCAAGGGTGCGGCTTCCATGCTCCGGTATGTCGCCGAAGGGGTCGACGTCCTGGTGGCGACCTGCACCGGCGGTGAGCGCGGTGACGTGCTCAACCCGAAGCTGCAGGACGACCCCGAGATCCTGGCGAACATCATCGAGGTGCGCCGCAAGGAGATGGACGAGGCGCGGCGCATCCTGGGCGTGAAGCAGGCCTGGCTGGGCTTCATGGACTCCGGGCTGCCCGAGGGCGATCCGCTGCCGCCGCTGCCGGACGGCTGTTTTGCCGTGCTGGACGTGGCCGAGGCCGCTGAGCCGTTGGTCCGGCTGATCCGCGAGTTCCGTCCGCACGTCATCACGACGTACGACGAGAACGGCGGCTACCCGCACCCGGACCACATCATGACCCACAAGATCACGATGGTCGCGTTCGACGCCGCCGGTGACCCGGACGCCTATCCGGAGTCCGGCGAGCCGTGGCAGCCGATGAAGCTCTACTACAACCAGGGCTTCAACCAGGGGCGGACGATCGCGCTCCACGAGGCGATGCTGTCCCGCGGCCTGGAGTCGCCGTACGGCGACTGGCTGGAGCGCTGGGAGAAGTCCGAGCACCCGCTCCGGGAGATCACCACCAGGGTGCCCTGCGGCGAGTACTTCCCGACCCGGGACGAGGCGCTGCTCGCGCACGCCACCCAGATCGACCCGGACGGCTTCTGGTTCCTGGTGCCGATGGATCTCCAGCAGGAGGCCTGGCCGACGGAGGACTTCGAGCTGGCCCGTTCACTGGTGGACACCGACCTGCCGGAGGACGACCTCTTCTCGGGGCTGAGGGCGCGCGTCGACGCCTGACGCAGTCACTCCGGGGGTACGGGGGTCGTCCCCCGGGCGGGAACAGTTCGGGGTTGGGGGCGCGCGTCGACGCCTGACGCAGTCACTCCGGGGGTACGGGGGTCGTCCCCCGGGCGGGAAGAGTTCGGGGTTGGGGGCGCGCGTCGACGCCTGACCCGGACGGCGGCACACCGCGTGTGCGTTTGTGAATCCGACCGTGTCATTCTGGAGACTCCAGCGGAGGCGGCTCCGCGGGTCTCAGGAGGAAAGACATGATGTCGGGCGCATTGGTGCAGCTTGCAGTCGAGGACAGCAAGGTCAGCCCCGGGCTCCTCGGGTTCTGCATGGTCGCGTTCCTCGGCGTCGCCCTGTGGCTTCTGATGAGCTCGATGCGGAAGCGGATGGGCAAGGTGGACTTCGTGGAGAAGGACACCAAGGCGCCGAAGGCCCCTGTTGTCAAAACAACAACTAAAGAGACGGCCGAAGCGACGGCCGAAGAGCTGGTGGAAGCGACGAAGGCGACGGATCAGCCCAAGGAGCACAACGGCTCCACGGCCTGAAGCACCCGGCACAGCTTGTGGGCGGGGTGGACCCTGCGAGGATGTCGCCTATGGCGCATCGACTCGCGGATTCCACCTCGCCCTATCTGTTGCAGCACGCGGACAACCCCGTCGACTGGTGGCCGTGGTGCGACGAAGCGTTCGCGGAAGCGGAGCGGCGCAACGTCCCGGTCTTCCTCAGCGTGGGCTACAGCGCGTGCCACTGGTGTCACGTGATGGCGCATGAGAGCTTCGAGGACGAGGCACTCGCCGCCTACCTCAACGAGCACTTCGTGGCGATCAAGGTGGACCGCGAGGAACGCCCGGACGTGGACGCCGTCTACATGGAGGCCACGGTCGCGATGACCGGCTCCGGCGGCTGGCCGATGACGGTGTTCTGCACCCCGGACGGTTCGCCGTTCTACTGCGGTACGTACTTCCCACCGACCTCGCGCGGCGGCTTGCCGTCCTTCCGGGAGCTCCTGGAGGCGGTCGCCCGCTCGTGGGCGGAGCGCCAGGGGGAGATCGAGGCGGCGGGGGCCCGGGTCGCCGGGCAGTTGAACGCCCCGCGCGACAGCCTCATCGGCGAGATTCCGCCGGCCGCCCCCGAACTGCACAACGCGCTGCTCGCGCTGGCCCGCGGCCATGACGACCTGCGCGGCGGGTTCGGCACCGCGCCGAAGTTCCCGCCGTCGATGGTCCTGGAGTTCCTGCTGCGGCACCATGCGCGCACGGGGTCCGAGGCGGCCTTGGAAATGACCGCGCGTACGTGTGAACACATGGCCCGTGGCGGCATCTACGACCAACTGGGCGGCGGGTTCGCGCGTTACAGCGTGGACGCCGACTGGATCGTCCCGCACTTCGAGAAGATGCTCAGCGACAACGCCCTGCTCCTGCGGGTCTACACCCACCTGTGGCGGTCCACCGGCGATGAGCTGGCCCGCCGGGTCGCGCTGGAGACCGCGGACTTCCTGCTGCGGGAACTCCGTACGCCCGAAGGCGGTTTTGCCTCCGCTCTCGACGCGGACAGTCTCGACTCGACCGGGCACAGCCACGAAGGTGCGTTCTACGCCTGGACGCCGGACGAACTGGCCGAGGTGCTCGGCCCGGTGGACGGCGCGTGGGCGGCGGGGGTGTTCAACGTCACCGACGAGGGCACCTTCGACTCTGTCCACAGCGGCCAGGGCCGCGGGGGGAAATCCGTACTCCAGCTCCTCGAAGACCCCAAGGACACTGAACGCTTCGCCGATGTGCGGCAACGCCTCTGTGCGGCCCGTGAGCTGCGTCCGCGCCCTGGTCGTGACGACAAGGTCGTCGCGGCGTGGAACGGCCTGGCGATCGCCGCGCTGGCCGAGGCGGGGGCGTTGTTCGAGCGCGACGACCTGGTGGACGCCGCGGTCGGGGCCGGTGACCTGCTGATCGCGCTGCACCTGGGCACGGACGAGCACGGAGACCGTCTCGTACGGACGTCCAAGGACGGCAGGCAGGGAACCAGCGCCGGGGTTCTGGAGGACTACGGTGACGTCGCCGAGGGGTTCCTGGCGCTGTACGCGGTGACGGGGGCCGACGACTGGCTGACCTTCGCGGGTGTGCTGCTCGACGTGGTGCTGTCCCACTTCGCCGACGAGCGCGGCGCGCTGTACGACACGGCGGACGACGCCGAGGAGTTGTTCCGCCGCCCGCAGGACCCGATGGACAACGCCTCCCCGTCCGGCTGGAACGCCGCCGCCGGGGCCCTGCTCACGTACGCGGCCTACACCGGCTCCACGGAGCACCGGGAGGCTGCGGGGAGGGCCCTGGGTATCGCCCGTACGGTCGGCCAGCAGGCACCCAGGGCGATGGGTTGGGGCTTGGCGGTGGCTGAGGCGTGGCACGAGGGCCCCGTGGAGATCGCGGTGGTCGGCCCGGCCGGTGACCCGGCGACGCGGGCACTGCGGCGTACGGCCCTGATGGCGACCTCGCCGGGCGTGGTGGTGGCGGTCAACGACACCGACGGTGACGAGCCGCGGGTGGCGCTGCTGAACGACCGGACCGTGCAGGACGGGAAGCCGGCGGCCTACGTCTGCCGGCACTTCACCTGCCGGGCCCCGGTGACGGACCCCGCGGAGTTGGCCGCCCAGGTCGGGTCCCGGGTGACGGAGTAGTGGTCCGCCTCGCGGGGCGACGAGTAGTCGCTCCGTAAGGCGACGGGCGAAGCGAGGAGCGCGGCTGGAGGCGGCAGCTTTTCGGGCGACGCAACCGGCCCCAGGGCGACGACCGGAGCGAAGCGACGGTCGGCGGCCCCGGGCCGTTTGCTTGGAGCCCGGGTCAGGAGCTGTAGACCACCAGCGACACCGCGATGTAGTGCGAGATGAACGCGGCGAGCGTGAACGCGTGGAAGACCTCGTGGAAGCCGAAGTACTTCGGGGACGGGTTAGGGCGCTTGAGGCCGTACACGACCGCGCCCAGGCTGTAGAGGATGCCGCCGGTGGCGATGAGGACCAGGACGGCGACGCCGCCCTTGTGCAGGAACTCCGGCAGGTAGAACACCGCGGCCCAGCCCAGGCCCAGGTAGATGGGCGTGTAGAGCCAGCGGGGCGCGCCGATCCAGAAGACCCGGAAGAGGATTCCGCCGATCGCGCCGGACCAGACCACCCAGAGCAGCGGAGAGTCCTCGTCCAGCATGAGCACCGCGAACGGCGTGTAGGTGCCCGCGATGATCAGGAAGATGTTGGCATGGTCGAGGCGGCGGAGGATCGCTTCGCCGCGCGGGCCCCAGTTTCCCCGGTGGTAGATGCCGGAGGTGCCGAAGAGCAGCGCCGCGCTGACCGCGAACACCACACTGGCGATCCGGGCCTTGCCGGACGGTGCCAGGCAGATCAGCACGATGCCGGCGGCCACTGCGAACGGGAAGGTCCCGGCGTGCAGCCAGCCACGGAGTTTGGGCTTCAGTGGCTGCAATGCAGCCAGAGGGGCATGCATGTCGATGCTCATAGTCCGACAGTGTACTTACGGAACCGTAAGTTACCGGCAAGTAAAAGGTGAAGAGCATCACCCGGGAATGCGCGTCAACCCGGAACGATACGGGAAACCTTGGGGCATCCGCCCGGGTTCGTGACGCGATATCAGGGTTCGGGGAATCCCGACGAAGACCACTAACAGGTGAGCGCGTTACACTCCGGGCAACCCTCAACCCCCGACGCCGGGGGCTCGCCGTCCCCGGCGCGAAATGGAGCGATCGTGGCGTACGAGGCTCTCGACCTGGACAAAGCCCCGACGAAACACCGACAGCTGATCGACTGGGTGGGTGAGGTCGCCGAACTCACCCAGCCTGACCGCATCGAGTGGTGCGACGGAACCGACGAGGAGTACAACCGCCTCGCCGAGCTGCTTGTGGACAAGGGCACCTTCAAGCGGCTCAACCAGGACAAGCGTCCGAACAGCTACTACGCGGCTTCCGACCCTCGGGACGTCGCACGTGTAGAGGACCGGACGTTCATCTGCTCGCAGAAGCAGGAGGACGCCGGCCCGACCAACAACTGGATGGCTCCTGCCGACATGCGGGCCAAGTTCAGTGGGATCTTCGCCGGCTCCATGAAGGGCCGCACCATGTACGTGGTGCCGTTCTGCATGGGCCCGCTGGGCTCACCGCTGTCCGCGTACGGCGTGGAGATCACCGACTCCGCGTACGTCGCGGTGTCGATGCGCACCATGACCCGCATGGGTCAAGCCGTACTGGACATCCTCGGCACCGACGGCGACTTCGTGAAGGCGGTGCACACCCTCGGTGCACCCCTGGCCGAAGGCGAATCCGACGTGCCGTGGCCGTGCAACACCGAGAAGTGGATCTCGCACTTCCCGGAGGACCGCGAGATCTGGTCCTTCGGCTCGGGCTACGGCGGCAACGCCCTCCTGGGCAAGAAGTGCTACGCCCTGCGCATCGCGTCGGTCATGGCACGCGACGAGGGCTGGCTCGCCGAGCACATGCTCATCCTCAAGCTCACCCCGCCGACCGGCGCCGAGCCCAAGTACGTCGCCGCGGCCTTCCCGTCGGCCTGCGGTAAGACGAACCTGGCCATGCTGGTGCCGACGGTGCCGGGGTGGAAGGTCGAGACGATCGGTGACGACATCGCCTGGATGCGCTTCGGCGCGGACGGGCGGCTGTACGCCATCAACCCGGAGGCCGGCTTCTTCGGTGTCGCTCCGGGCACCGGCGACGACACGAACGCCAACGCGATGAAGACCATGTGGGGAAACTCGGTCTTCACCAACGTGGCGCTCACCGACGACGGTGACGTGTGGTGGGAGGGCATGACCAAGACTCCGCCCGCCCACCTCATCGACTGGAAGGGCAACGACTGGACCCCGGAGTCCACGACCCCGGCGGCCCACCCGAACGCCCGTTTCACCGTGCCGGCGTCGCAGTGCCCGATCATCGCTCCCGAGTGGGAGGACCCGGCGGGAGTGCCGATCTCGGCCATCCTGTTCGGCGGTCGCCGCGCCACCGCGGTGCCGCTGGTCACCGAGTCCTTCGACTGGCAGCACGGCGTCTTCCTCGGGGCGAACGTCGCCTCCGAGAAGACGGCGGCTGCCGAGGGCACGGTCGGCGAGCTGCGCCGCGACCCGTTCGCCATGCTGCCGTTCTGCGGCTACAACATGGGCGACTACATGGCGCACTGGCTGAAGGTCGGCCAGGCGACGGACGCGGACAAGCTCCCGAAGATCTACTACGTGAACTGGTTCCGCAAGGACGCGGCCGGCAAGTTCGTGTGGCCGGGCTTCGGGGAGAACTCCCGGGTGCTCAAGTGGATCGTCGAGCGTCTGGAAGGCCTCGCCGACGGTGTCACCACGCCGATCGGCGTGCTCCCCACCCAGGAGGCCCTCGACCTCAAGGGCCTTGACCTCTCCGACGCCGACCTGGAGCTGCTGCTCACGGTCGACAAGGAGATCTGGAAGCAGGAGGCCGCACTGATCCCGGAGCACCTGGAGAAGTTCGGCACCCACACTCCGGAAGCCCTGTGGGACGAGTACCGCGCACTGGTCGCGCGTCTTGAGGCGTGACGTCTGACGCTTGATTATTGACCTTTGAGGCCCCGGCGGTGTCACACCGTCGGGGCCTCAGTGGGTTGAGACCAGCCAGGGCAGGTCAAGACCAGTCAGAAGAACGTACGGATGTACCCCACGGCGGTGCCGTCCCCGGCGACCTCCGGGATCAGCTGCCAGCGGTCGAACGTCGTACACGCGTGAGACACCCCCAGGCACACCAGATCGCCCACCCCGAGCTCCGCGCCGTCGACCAGCCGGACGAACGCGTGCTGGTCGGCCAGCGCCGTCACCGTCAGCCCGTCGGCCTTCCGGGCCGAGCCGCCGACCGTACGGACGGACAAGGGCACGGGCAGCCCCAGATCGCAGCCGACGTCCCGCTTGCCCGCGTTCAACAGGGCAAGGCCAGGCTCAGGCCGGGACAGCACCTGTGCCCACAGCCGCAGCGCCGGCCGCAGTCGCGCTTCACCCGTACGGCCCGATGGTGTGACGGTTTCGTAGAACCCGTCGTCATGGCCGATGTAGGCACCGCTGCGCAGCAGTTTCAAGACAGGCTGGTCCAGCTTCAGCTCACGGTCCAGGACCTCCGCGACGACGTCGAAGAACGAGCTGCCGCCCGCGCTGACAATGAATTCGTCGGTGTCGGGGACAAGCTCCCGGCCGATGAGTTCCGCGGTCCGGGCGAGGTCCCGGGTCCAGTCGCGTACGGCCGCCAGTGACTCGGGCCGGGCGTCGTGCACCAGCGCGCCCTCGTAACCGGCGACTCCGACGAGGTTCAGCGTCGGCATCTCCTCGACTACACAGGCCACTTCGAAGGCTGCGGCAGGAGTGCGGCATCCGGTCCGGCCGCCGGGGGAGCCCAGTTCGACCACCACGTCGACCGTGCCACGGAAGCGCGCAGCCGCCAGTCCGCTGTCCATCATGTTCGCCCCGGCGACCGAGTCGACGTAACAGACGAACCGGAAGTCCGGGTCGGCTGTCAGCTCCCGGGCGAGCCAGGCCAGCGCGGCCCGGTCGACGAGCTGATTGGCCAGAAAGACACGCCGCACGCCGAACGCCCGGTACACCCGCACATGGTGCGGTGTCGCGGCGGTGATGCCCCACGCGCCGTACGCCAGTTGCCGGGCGAACAGTTGCGGGGCCATCGTGGTCTTGCCGTGCGGCGCGAAGGCGAACCCGTGCCCGGCGGTCCAGTCGGCCATGGTCCGCAGGTTGTGTTCGAGCGCGTCCGAGTCAAGCGTCAGGACAGGAGTGCTGAAGCCGTCGTCGAACAGGTTGAGGCGGTCGGCGGTCAGCTCGCCGACCGTGCGGCCGTCGGCGGCAGGCGGCAGGCCCTTGAACCGGAAGTCCACCGGTTCGTCAGCCAGCGCGGCCAGCGCGGCCGATGTGGCTGGTTCCGGCGGTGGACCCGGCACAACAGGCACCGGATCACGCGGTGCTCGGCTACTGTCCGTGACATTTTTCGCTGTCATCTCTCGATCCCCAGGTCAATTGTGTGCCGATTCACCACTTCTTCACCAGATCCTGCCGATTCCGCGATTCCAGGAGGGGCGTAACCGGGAGTAGGGTTCTGGACGCGGTCGATCGCACGGCAGGAAGCTGCTGATCCCGCGGTCGGTGACCCCTACGACGGAGGAGCAGGTGAAGATGGGCCTGCGGGACCTCATTTACGGCGTGTATGAACGTCGCGTCGAAGCAAAGCTCGACCGGACAGCGATCCCCCGGCACGTCGGAGTCATCCTCGACGGCAACCGGCGCTGGGCCAAGGCCTACGGCGAACAGCCCGCCGAAGGGCACCGCAAGGGTGCCGACAAGATCCACGAGATGCTCGGCTGGTGCGAAGAGGTAGGCACCGAGCTGGTCACCCTGTGGCTGCTGTCCACGGACAACCTCAACCGCCCAGCCGATGAGCTCGCCGAGCTGATGGGCATCATCGAGAACGCCGTCCACGACCTGGCCGCGGCCCGCCGCTGGCGGGTCAACCCGGTGGGCGCCCTCGACCTCCTGCCCGCGCACACCGCGCAGGTGCTCAAGGAGGCCGCCGCATCCACGGCGGACATCGACGGCGTCATGGTCAACGTGGCGGTCGGCTACGGCGGCCGGCGGGAGATCGCCGACGCGGTCCGGTCGATGCTCCAGGAGCAGGCCGGCAAGGGCACCACCATCGAGGAACTGGCCGAAGCCCTCGACGTGGAGCACATCGCCGAACACCTCTACACCCGCGGTCAGCCCGATCCCGACCTGGTCATCCGTACATCCGGCGAACAGCGCCTGTCCGGCTTCCTGCTGTGGCAGAGCGCGCATTCGGAGTTCTACTTCTGCGAGGCCTTCTGGCCGGACTTCCGCAAGGTGGACTTCCTGCGCGCGCTGCGGAACTACGCGATCCGGAACCGCCGCTACGGCGTCTGAGGTTTTCCGGTCACGGGTTTCCTGGCCCAGGTTTTCTGACGCGTTGTCCGGTGTGGAGAGAAACACGGTCCGCAAGATCGAGCCGATTGTGTCGATTGCCCGACCGGAGGGCATAACCGTTGCGAGCCGACTCGGACACCAGCCCTGGCGACTCGCACCGCGGGTGACATCCCGTCATCCGCCCGGAACGCCCGCGCTGCCAGCAAGCCGCACCGGAAAAGGCGCACAAGCCCCGCCCGGAACAGCGGCCCCGGCAGCGGATTGGACAGGACCGGCCACCCGGCTCTGGGGCGTCACCGGAAAAACGGGACCGATCAGGGCGTCGGTGTGCGCGCCTTGAAAGAGGGGGCGACGCTCTCCGTGACCACGAACAACCGCCGTGCTCAGCAGCACCGCACTTACGTCCTGGACACCAGCGTGCTGCTGGCTGACCCGTCCGCCATCCTGCGGTTCGACGAGCACGAGGTGGTCCTGCCGGTGGTCGTGATCACCGAGCTGGAGGCCAAGCGGGACCACCCGGAACTCGGCTACTTCGCCCGGCACGCGCTGCGCATGCTCGACTCCCTGCGGGTCGAACACGGGCGCCTCGACCAGCCGGTGCCGATCGGCGAGGTGGGGGGAACCCTGCGGGTCGAGCTCAACCACAGTGACCCGGCGATCCTCCCGTCGGCCTTCCGGCTCGGCGACAACGACAGCCGCATCCTGACCGTGGCCCGCAACCTGCAGGCCGAGGGGCGCGACATCACCCTGGTGTCGAAGGACGTGCCGCTGCGCATCAAAGCCTCCGCGGTGGGCCTCAAAGCCGAGGAGTACCGCGCGGAGCTGGTGCACACGACCGGCTACACCGGTATGGCCGAGCTCCAGGTGGACGCCGACGAGATCGACGACCTGTTCGATAACGAGAAGGTCCGGATCACAGCGGCGGCTGAGCTGCCCTGCCACACCGGGCTGACGCTGATCTCCGAGCGCGGCAAGGCCCTGGGGCGGGTCATGCCGGACAAGCAGGTCAAGCTGGTGCGCGGCGACCGGGAGGCGTTCGGGCTGCGGGGCCGCAGTGCCGAGCAGCGGATCGCCCTGGACCTGCTCCTCGACCCGGAGATCGGCATTGTGTCGATGGGTGGCCGGGCCGGCACCGGCAAGTCCGCGCTGGCGCTGTGCGCGGGCCTGGAGGCGGTCCTGGAACGCAACCAGCACCGCAAGGTGATGGTGTTCCGTCCGCTGTACGCCGTCGGCGGCCAGGAACTGGGCTTCCTGCCCGGTAGCGAGGGCGAGAAGATGAGCCCGTGGGCGCAGGCGGTGTTCGACACGCTGTCCGCGCTGACGACCAAGGAGGTCATCGACGAGATCATCGCCCGGGGCATGCTCGAGGTGCTGCCGCTGACGCACATCCGCGGCCGGTCGCTGCATGACGCGTTCGTGATCGTGGACGAGGCGCAGTCACTGGAGCGCAACGTGCTCCTGACGGTGCTGTCCCGGATCGGCAGCAACTCCCGGGTGGTGCTGACCCACGATGTGGCGCAGCGGGACAACCTGCGGGTGGGGCGGCACGACGGTGTTGTGGCGGTGGTGGAGAAGCTCAAGGGCCACCCGCTGTTCGCGCACGTGACGCTGACCCGGTCGGAGCGCTCCCCGATCGCCGCGCTGGTGACCGAGATGCTGGAGGACCTGCCGGGCTGACGCTTTTGCCCCGCGGATTCACCCGCAAGGGACTACGGACCTGTCCGCCCGGTCGTTCGGGCGGTCAGGTCCGTTCGTTCTGCTCCAGGTGCACGCGGGCCGGAGGTCCGGTAGAAGCAGGTGTTCCAGCTCACATTCCGCTGGTCGAATGACTGTGCGGAATGGGGGCTTAAGTCCCGGTTCACCGTACGCCCGAATGTTCTGAGGTTTTCCGTGTTTGTTCTGCTCCGGGGGCGCGACCTGCGAAAACGGTAAACAGTAATGCGCACCACAGGGTCCCGTCCGACGGATGAGGACTTTGCCGACGGGAGCCCTGATGTGATTTAGGCCACACCTGTAGGGATTTGCTAAGCGGTTTGCGCTGAGGCAGGCTTCAGGGCTTGTAAGACCCCGCGTACGGCAACGTATGTAACCCGGACGGATGTACGGAACCTCGTACATAACGGACGTGGCGACGTGCGGCCCGGTTCCCCGGGCACCCGCTCGGATCATCGTGACTGTTTCCATGCACGCGGATCCGGCCGGCGCCCGTACGCCGCCCGAACTACTTCCCGAACCGGGAGGCCCCGGGCCGAAGTGGTTCATCGATGACTGATGGGCGGCTGGAGACCGGGGTACAGCCTCGTCGGACGCCCTTGATAAGGCGGACGGTGAAGTCGGAAGGAACATGTGTGAGCCGGGTTTCAGTCAGAGGCATTGCTGTCGCATCCGCGACTGCCGTCACCGCCGTCGGCGCTGTCGTAGGTATCAGCGGCGCGGGCGTTTCGGCGGCCGAGCCGGACACGATCGACACGGCGAGCACATCCGCCGCCTCCACCTCAACCCTGCTGCTCGCGGCCCCGGCCAAGGCGCAGGCCGAGACGCTGACCCAGGGCATCACGCAGCAGGCCGACGCGCAGAAGGCCTCCTTCGACGAGGCGCAGCGCGTCGCGGCCGAAGAGGCCGCGAAGCTCAAGGCCCAGCAGGAGGCCGACGCCAAGGCGAAGGCTGAGGCCGACGCCAAGACGAAAACTGAAGCCGACGCCAAGGCCAAGACGAAGGCTGAAGCCGACGCCAAGGCCAAGGCTGAGAAGGCCGAGAAGGACGCCAACGAGGAGCGGGCCAGCCGCAGCAACGAGCGGCTTGAGCTCACCACGGGCGACCCCAAGGCCATCGCCAAGTCGATGATGAACGCCACGCAGTTCCAGTGCTTCTCCAACATCGTGGAGCGCGAGAGCGGCTGGAACCCCAGGGCCACGAACAAGTCCTCCGGGGCCTACGGCCTCGTCCAGGCACTGCCTGCCAGCAAGATGGCCACGGCGGGCGCTGACTGGCGCACGAACCCGGCCACGCAGATCAAGTGGGGCCTGGACTACATGAACGAGCGCTACGACAGTCCCTGTGGCGCGTGGTCGTTCTGGCAGTCGCACCACTGGTACTGAGCCGTACCTGATTGAACTCTGACGCGCTGCGACCCCGCCCCTCCGTTCCGGAGGTGCGGGGTCGCAGTCGTTATTCGCCTGATCGGCGAGCAGGAGGCCGTTCCGGTTGTCATCGACGGATTCCCCTATCTCGTCTCCACGGCGCCTGCGCTGCCTTCCTACCTTCAGCAGGCGCTGAGCCCCCTCTGGTTCGCCAAGGAGAAGACGTGTACCCGCCTGATCCTGTGCGGCAGCGCGCTGACCACCATGGCCCAGCTTCCGGGAGGGGACGCCCCGCTGCGTGGCCGGGCCGTCCTTGAGCTGGTGGTCCGTCCGTTCAAATTCCGTGACGCGGCGGCCCGGGGTGATGTGGAGTTGGTGGACCTTGAGCGGATGTACCAGGACGCATAAGTGATGCGACCGCTATCCCGTACGGCAGGAAAGCGGTCGCATCAGATATCTACGAAGACTTGTCAGATCCGCTCGATGATCGTGCCGGACGCGTTCGCGCCGCCCGCGCACATGGTCACCAGGGCGAACTGCTTGTCCTGGCGCTCCAGCTCGTGCAGCGCGGTGGTGAGCAGCCGGGCGCCGGTGGAGCCCACCGGGTGGCCCAGGGCGATCGCGCCGCCGTTGACGTTGACCTTGTCCATGTCGGCCTTCTGGACCTGCGCCCAGGACAGCACGACCGAGGCGAAGGCCTCGTTGATCTCGACCAGGTCCATGTCGGCAAGTGACATGCCTGAGCGCTTCAGCAGCCGCTCGGTGGCGTCGTTGGGCCCGTCCAGGTGCAGGTAGGGGTCTGAACCGACGAGGCACTGGCTCACGATCCGGGCGCGGGGGGTCAGGCCGAGCTCGCGGGCCCGGTCCTCGTCCATGAGCAGGACCGCGGCGGCGCCGTCGGAGATCTGCGAGGAGTTCCCCGCGGTGTGGATGCCCTGCGGGTGTACGGGCTTGAGCCTGGCCAGGGACTCCAGCGTGGTGTCCCGCAGGCCTTGGTCCACGGTGACCGTCCGGGTCTCGCCGGTGGGCTGCCCTTCGGCGTCGAGCACGGGGGCTTCGATCGCGGCGATCTGCGAGTCGAAGCGGCCCTCCGCCCAGGCGCGCTTGGCGTTGGCCTGGGAGCGGACGCCCAGCGCGTCCACGTCGGCGCGGGTGATGCCGCGCAGCTGGGCGATCCGCTCGGCGGCGGTGAACTGGTCGGGGAGGTCGATCGCCCAGTCGGCGGGCTTGGACTTCTGGCCGGGTTTGGCCGTGTGGCCCAGCGGGTTGCGGCTCATCGATTCGATGCCGCACGCGACGCCCGCGTCGATGGCGCCGGTGGCGATCAGTCCGGCGATCAGGTGGACGGACTGCTGGGCCGAGCCGCACTGGCAGTCGATGGTGGTGCCGCCGGTGCGGTGCGGGAGCCCGGCGTACAGCCAGGAGTGCCGGACGATGTCGCCGGACTGCTCGCCGGCCTGGGTCACACAGCCGCCGATGGCCTGGTCGATGAGGTCCGGGTCGATTCCGGACCGGTCGACGACGGCGCGCTGTACCTGGGAGAGGAGCTGGACCGGGTGCAGTCCGGCGAGTACGCCGTTGCGCTTGCCGATGGGGGAGCGGACGGCTTCTACGAGTACGGGGTTGCCCATGGGCGGGTGCTCCAGCCTGCCCGGCAGCGAGCCGGGCGGTTAACTTGCCTGTGTCAAGGATATAGTCGCTTCACGGTAAGCCAGGCGGGCCCGGTGGGCAATGTCCGACCCGGCGTGAATGCCCGTCAGTCCCGTTTTGGCTTTCGGTATCGAGCGGGTTGGTCCAGATCTGCGCACCCGATAATCTGACGACGTGATCAGCGACGGAGCCGGTGCGGAACGTGACTTAGATCGCTCGCTCGACCGGCGCGAGTTGATCCTGAGACAGGCCGGGGCGCTGTTCGCCAGACATGGGTACAGCGGCACGACGGTCCGGCAGATCGCCGACGCCGCCGAACTACTGTCCGGCAGTCTCTACCACCACTTCCCCTCCAAGGAATCGATCCTGCTCCAGATCGTGGAGGACTTCTTCAGCGAAGTGACCACCCGTCACCAAGCCGAACTGGCCGCCCGGCGCGAACCGGTCACCGCCCTGTGCGGACTGGTCCGCGGCACCCTGGAAGTCATCGGGCGCAACCCGGACGCGGCGATCGTGGTCGTCGGCGAATCCCGCCGGCTGCGCGACACCGCGTACTACAGCCGGCTCGCCGACCACACCCGCAGCGCCGCTTCCTTATGGGCCGGGGTCCTCCAGGACGGCGTCGACCGGGGGCGGCTGCGCCGCGACCTGAACCCGGCCGTGCTGTGCCAGCTGCTCCAGACCACCGTGTGGGGCATGGCGCACTGGTACCGCACGGACGGTCCCTACGGGCCCGCTGAGGCGGCCCACGCCGTCGTGGGCCTGTTCGTCGACGGCCTGACCCGCCCGGACCGGCACCTCCGCGGTGACATCGGCGCGCTGCTCGGCCCGGCCCGCCACGCCCGGCCCGGCGACACGGTGCTCGCCGCGGGCGTCAACGTTGTGCCAGGGGAGGTCCGGAGCCTCGCCGCCGGGCACGGCGTCGACGCCCGCGACCGGATCAAGGCCGCCGCCGGACTGCTGTTCGCCAAACAGGGCTACTCGGCCACCACGGTCCGGCAGATCGCCGACGCCGCCCAGGTGCCGCCCGGCAGCCTCAACCACCACATCGGCTCCAAGGAGCGACTGCTCACCGACCTTCTCGGCGGCTTCCTCGACGATCTGACCGTCGAGTTCGACCGGGAGTTGAGCGCCACGAAAGCCCCTGTCGACCAGGTGCGCGGCCTCATCGGCTGCACCGCCGCGGCCCTGGCCGACCGGGGCATGTCCACCGTGCTCCTGGTCAACGAGCTGTCCCGGCAGGAACTCGCGGGCCGGCGGCGGGCCCTGGCCGACCGCTGGACCCAGACCCTGCGCGAAGGCGTCCGGGCCGGCGTGTTCCCGGCCGGCCTCGACCCGCTGTTCACCCACCGGGTCATCCGTACGGCCGTCACCGTCGGCGGCGCCACCTTCCGGGCGTACGGCGTACCCGACGTCGGGGCACTGTACGTGGAAGTGCTGCTCGGCGGCCTCGGGGCCAGGTGCTGACGGCCGTGCGGCAGGTAGGGCCTGCCCTACCTGCGAAGTGGCCTGTGGCCCATGCCGGGCGACCCCGCCGGAGACCTAGGGTTTCCCCATGACCACACCAGAGGACACCGCAGCCCCAGAAGCCGTCCCCGGCGCCGGTCCCGACAGCGGCCAACCGTCCGCAGGGGCGCTCCGCCAAGCCCTCCTCCGCCGCGATTTCCTCCGTACCGCCTGGCCCTGGCGGTCCTTCGTCTACCTGCTCAGCGGAGTCGTCGCCGGCCTGTCCGTACTGCTCATCCTGTTCGTCAGCCTGGTCGTCTCCGTCATCCTCGCGTTCCTGCTCATCGGACTGCCGCTCGTCGCTGCCCACATCTTCTGCGGTATCCCGATCGGCTCCTTCGAACGCCGCCGCCTGCGACTCGTCGACGACGACCCCATCCCCAACCCGCACCGGCCCGTCGCCGACCGCGGGATCTGGGCGTGGTCCAAGGCACGCTTCCACGAAGCCGCCACCTGGCGGGAGCTGGGCTACGCCGCCCTGTTCACCTGCGGCCTGTGGATCGCCGACCTCTTTGTGATCGGACTCACCGTGACTCTGCCGGTGATGATGATCGCCGCACCGGCCCTCCTCGCCGGAGCCAGTGACGGCGCGGTGGATGTCCTGATCAACGTAACGACCTACTCCCAGGCCTGGACCGTGTCCGTGCTCGGCCTCCTCGCACTGCCCGTCGGCGTGTACGCGATGACCGCCTACACCGTCGCCCGGACCGCCCTCACCCGGCTCATCCTCGCCCCGGGGGCCGACGAACTGGGCGAACGCGTCCAGGAGTTGAACCGCTCCCGGGCCCGCATCGTCGACTCCATCCAGGTCGAACGCCGCCGCATCGAACGCGACCTGCACGACGGCGCGCAACAGCGCCTGGTCTCCCTCAGCATGTCCCTCGGCCTGGCCCGCCTCGACGCCGCCGAGACGCCCCTCGCTCCGGCCCTCGCCCAGGCCCACGGGGAGGCCAAAGCCGCGCTCCAGGACCTCCGCGACCTGATCCAGGGCATCCACCCGCAGGTCCTCACCGACCGCGGCCTCCCGGACGCCCTCGCGGACCTCGCGGACCGCTCACCGATCCCCGTGGACGTGCACCTCGACCTGCCCGGTCGGCTGCCCGAACACATCGAGACCGCCGCCTACTTCGCGATCTGCGAAGCGTTGGCGAACATCGCCCGGCACAGTGGAGCGGACCGGGCCGGCATCAGCGGATCCGTACACGACGGAAAGCTTCTTCTTGCGGTGACCGACAACGGTGTCGGCGGCGCGGACATCAACGCGGGGACGGGAATCGCCGGACTGGCCGACCGGTTGGCCGCCGTGGATGGCAAACTGTCCCTGTCCAGCCCGGTCGGCGGGCCCACACTGCTGCGCCTGGAGATCCCTTGTCCACGAACACCGGCGGCTACGTTCCGCTCCCGGACGGGACGCGGGTTCCCGCGCGGCGGGAAGAAACCGCTGAAATCCTGACGCCTGAACCGAAGTCGGACAAAAGTCCGGGCCTGCGGGTGGCCCTCGCCGAGGACTCCGTCCTCCTGCGTGAGGGCCTTGTCAGCCTGCTCGCCCGGTTCGGCCACGATGTGGTCGCCGCCGTCGGTGACGCCCCGTCACTCATGGTCGCCGTGGAAGATCTCCAGCCGGACATCGTCGTCACCGACGTGCGCATGCCCCCCGGCTTCACCGACGAAGGCCTGCGCGCCGCCGTGGAGTTGCGCAAACAGTGGCCCGCGCTGCCGATCCTCGTGCTCAGCCAGTACATCCAGCGGGCCTACGCCGCCGACCTCCTGGACTCAGGGGACGGAACGGGCGTCGGCTACCTGCTGAAGGAACGGGTCGGCGACGTCGAGGAGTTCGTCGACGCCCTGGGCCGGGTCGCGGCGGGCGGCACGGTCATCGACCCCGAGGTCGTACGCCAGCTCCTGCGCCGCCGGCGCGACCCCCTTGAGCGCATCAGCCCCCGGGAGCGCGAGGTCCTCGGGCTGATCGCCGAAGGGCACTCCAACGCAGCCATCGCCCGGCTGCTGACGATCAGTGACGCCGCGGTCGGTAAGCACATCGGCAACATCTTCTCGAAGCTCGACCTGCCGCCGGCGGACGACACCCACCGACGGGTGCTCGCGGTCCTCGCCTATCTGCGGGACTGACGCGGTTTTCATCGCCGGAAAAGAAAAAAGCCTTTCGCGTACGGAATTCCGTACGCGAAAGGCTTTTTTGTCTTGGGTTCGGATCAGCCCTCGATGACGGCTTCCGTCTCCAGGGTCACACCGACCGCGTGGATCACCGAGGCGATCTTCACGGCCTCCTGGATGGTCTCGCGCGGCACGCCGTCCTTGCGCAGGACGCCCTCGTGCGACTCCAGGCAGCGACCGCACCCGTTGATGGCGGAGACTGCGAGCGACCACAGCTCGAAGTCGTCCTTGCCCACACCCGGGTTCGCCATGATGTTCATCCGGAGACCGGCACGCAGGTTCGCGTACTCCGGGTCACCGATGAGGTGCATCGTGCGGTAGTAGATGTTGTTCATGCCCATGATGGCGGCGGCGGCCTTGGCGGCCGTGTACGCCTCCTCGGACAGGTGCTCCTTGGCCTCGGGGGCCAGCTCGGCGAGCACCTTCGTGCTGCGGGTGGCGATGGCGCAGGCCAGCACCGTCCCCCACAGGGTCTGCGCGGGGAGCTTCGAGTTGCCGATGACCGAGCCCAGGTTGAGCTTGAGGTCCTTGGCGTACTCCGGCATCGCTGCCTTCAGGACATCGAGACCCATGGGGTTCAGCCCGCCATCAGCTTGGCGGCGTCAAGGGTGTCGCCGCCCTTGTTCCAGTTGCACGGGCACAGCTCGTCGGTCTGCAGCGCGTCGAGGACACGCAGGACCTCGTCGGGGTTACGGCCGACGGAACCGGCGGTGACCATCACGAACTGGATGGTGTTGTCCGGGTCGACGATGAAGACGGCGCGGTCGGCGACACCGTCGGCGTTGAGCACGCCACAGGCGGCGGACAGCTCGCGCTTGAGGTCCGACATCATCGGGAACGGCAGGTCGGTCAGGTCCGGGTGGTCCTTGCGCCAGGCGAGGTGCACGAACTCGTTGTCGACGGAGACACCCAGGATCTGGGCGTCACGGTCGGCGAACTCCTCGTTGAGGCGGCCGAACGCGGCGATCTCGGTCGGACAGACGAAAGTGAAGTCCTTCGGCCAGAAGAAGACAACCTTCCACTTGCCGTCGTAGGACTTGTCCGTGATCTGCTCGAACGCCTTGTCCGCTTCGAGGGCGACAACAGAGGTCAGGTCGAACTCGGGGAACTGGTTGCCGATCGTAAGCACTGGGTCTCCTCCAACAAGGCGCTGTAAAGCGTTGTGGCTGCCCGGCGGCCCCAAGAGGCCCGGCCGGTTCGGACGTACGACGATCACGGTGCCACACGCGCGATTGATTAGGGAAATAGAGATCTATGTGATCGTTGATAGGTTGCCGCTATCAGTGCGTGGTGGTACCAAGAGACATGGTCATACGTTCCCCCACCGTCTCCCAGCTGCGCGCTTTCGCCGCGCTGGCCGACCAGCTGCACTTCCGGGACGCCGCGGCGTCCATCGGGATGAGCCAGCCGGCGCTGTCCAGCTCGATAGCCGCGCTGGAGGAGAACCTGGACGCAAAACTGGTGGAACGTACCACGCGGCGGGTCTTCCTCACCCCCGCGGGGGAACGCGTCGCCAGGCATGCGCGGCGCGTACTCGACGCCGTTGAAGACCTGGTCTCCGAAGCCGAGGCGGCCCGCCGGCCGTTCACCGGGCCGCTGCACCTGGGGGTGATCCCGACCGTCGCGCCGTACCTGCTGCCTACGCTTCTGCGGCTCGCCCGCGACGACTATCCGGAACTGGAACTCTTCGTCCACGAGGAACAGACGTCACTGTTGCTGGACGGCCTCACGTCGGGGCGGCTCGACCTCCTGCTCCTGGCGCTGCCCGCCGGGGGCGCCGGGCTTGACGAAATCCCGTTGTACGACGAGAACTTCACACTCGTTGTGCCCGAAGGGCACGCGCTGGCCGGTGCTGCGGCGGTGGAAAAGCCCGCGTTGCGGGACCTCGACGTGCTGCTGCTCGACGAGGGGCACTGCCTGCGGGACCAAGCGCTCGACGTGTGCCGCGAGGCCGGGGCCGGCGAGGCCGGCGCGACCCGCGCGGCGAGTCTGCCGACGCTGGTGCAACTGGTCGCCGGGGGGTTGGGCGTGACGCTGCTGCCCGAGACGGCGATAGAGGTCGAGACCCGGCCGGGGTCCGGGCTTTCCGTGGCCCGCTTCAAGGCACCCGCGCCGTACCGGCGCGTCGGGCTGGTGATGCGGGCGAGTACGGCGCGGGGGCAGGAGTTCAGCGAACTGGCGGACGCTTTGCGGGAGTCGGCGCGGCGGCTGCCGGTGCGGGTGGTGGGTCAGCGGGGGCCCGAGTAGGAGGGCTGGCCCGACCGGTCCGGGACGGCGCTGACTTCCTGGCCTTCGCTCGCTTGGCCGTCGTTCATCGGGTGCGCGACCCAGAAGTCGACGAGCTTCAGGAACTCGGCGTTGACGGCGATGTCCAGCACCGCATTGCTGTTGAGCTCAAGGCGGGGGGACAGCGGCTCCGTACCTTTGTTGAAAAACAGGCTCACCACATTGTCCTGGCGTGGGAAGTGCAGAGTCGGCGGACTCACTTCCGTCTGCCGGACGGTTCCGTCGTCGGCGCGGCCAGCGTCGAGTCCGTGGGCCAGCTCGCGGGCTGGAGCGGCATCGCGCGACTGCTCCCCGCGGAGCTGCTGCTGACGTGCCGTCGCGTATTCGGTGAAGTCGCGTTCATGGTTCATTCCCCGCCCCCTGGTGACTGCTCTCAACCTGTACCGAGCGCAGTAGGCCTGGATGGGTTGCACGGACATGGAAAGATCCCCGTGTATTCAACTGACTGATTTTCCAGCCGGTTGAATACACGGGGACCTTGGTCCGTGCCGCTCAGGCCACCTCGGCCCAGTCCTGCGGAAGCTTCGGCGTCGGCCACGCCGGGTCCGGCCGCCACCGCTGCCACCCGTCGCCGAAGGGGAAACCCCAGGACTGGACCAGCTCCACGGCCCGGTGGCCGTCGGCGTAGATCGCTTCCACGTCCGCGGCGGTGTAGCGCCCGGCGTCCTGGCAGGCCGCGAGCTCGTCCTCGTCTTTGAACTCCCAGCGGCGGTCGGGCGTCACCCACACGTCCAGGACCTGGTCCTCTGTGTCGACGCCGCCGGCGAACCGGGTGTACGGGCGTTCGATGTTGACGTACCAGCCCATGAAGCGCCAGTCGGGCGACCAGAACAGCCAGATCGACCACGGCTCCCCGGGCCGGGCCAGCATCAGCACGCCGTTGCCCGTCCACTCCTCCTCGGCGGGGATCCGGTCGAGCCGGAAGCGCTGGTCGACCGGGACCGTACGGATGTCCGAGCCGTCCGGGAGCACCGGTTTGATCCGGCGGGTGCCGCCGGCGAGCCAGACGACAAGCAGATCGGGGGTGTCCTGGACGACGGTGACCGGGCGTGCGTCCAGCACACGGTCGCCGCGCAGATAGCGCCACAGGATCTGGTCTCCGGGTGTCCACGTCTGCGGGTGGATTCTGGTGATCTCCGTCATCGCGCGATCGTAGGTCCTGTCTGCTCGTTCCGCACGGGGTGCGCTCAGCTGCTTACGGACGGGTCATCCGCAGGACATCGAGTGCCTCGTCGAGCTGCTGCTCAGTCAGCCGCCCGTCTTTGATATGCCCACGTTCAATCACTACCTGATGAATCGTTTTGCGCTCTTTCAGTGATTGCTTTGCGATCGCCGCCGCCTCCTCGTAGCCGAGGACCCGGTTGAGCGGCGTCACGATGGAGGGGGAGCTCTCGGCGTACTCGCGCAGGCGTTCGACGTTAGCGGTGATTCCGACCACTGTGCGCTCGGCGAGCACCCGGGTGACGTTGCTCAGCAGCCGGATGGACTCAAGCAGGTTGCGGGCCATGACCGGGAGCATGACGTTCAACTCGAAGTTGCCGGACGCCCCGGCGAAGGCGACCGCGGCGTCGTTGCCGATGACCTGCGCCACGACCTGGTTGACGGCTTCGGGGAGGACCGGGTTGACCTTGCCGGGCATGATCGATGAGCCGGGCTGGAGATCGGGGAGCTCGATCTCGCCGAGGCCGGTCCGGGGTCCTGAGCCCATCCAGCGCAGATCGTTGCTGATCTTGTACAGGCCGACGGCGATCGTCCGCAGCTGGCCGGACAACTCCACCAGGGCATCGCGGGCACCCTGGGCCTCGAAGTGGTCGGCCGCCTCGGTGAACGGCAGGCCGGTGACCCGGGCGATCTCTTCGATCACGGCGGCGGCGAAGCCGGGCGGAGTGTTGATGCCGGTGCCGACGGCGGTGCCGCCCAGGGGCAGCTCGGCGACCCGGGGGAGGGCGGATTCAAGGCGCTTGACGCCGTACGCGACCTGTGTGGCGTAGCCGCCGAACTCCTGGCCGAGGGTGACCGGCGTGGCGTCCATGAGGTGGGTGCGACCGGCCTTGACCACGTCCTGGAACTCGTCTGCTTTGCCGGTCAGCGCGGCGGCCAGAATCCGCAGCGCCGGGATCAGGTCGTGGGTGACCGCCGCCGTCGCCGCGATGTGGATCGAGGACGGGAACACGTCGTTGGACGACTGCGACGCGTTGACGTGGTCGTTCGGGTGGATGTCGAGGCCGGACCGCTCCGTCGCCAGGGTGGCGATGACCTCGTTCACGTTCATGTTCGACGACGTGCCCGAGCCGGTCTGGAACACGTCCACCGGGAACTCGCCGGGCCACTTGCCCTCGACGACCTCGCCCGCTGCGGAACTGATGGCCGAGGCGCGTTCGGGGTCCAGGACGCCGAGTCGGGCGTTGACGCTCGCGGCGGCGGTCTTGATCAGCGCGAGGGCGGCGATGTGCGCGCTTTCGAGCCGGGTGCCGGAGATCGGGAAGTTCTCCACAGCGCGCTGTGTCTGCGCCCGCCACTTGGCGTTCGCGGGCACCCGCACGTCGCCCATGGAGTCGTGCTCGGTACGGAAGTCCCGGCCGGAATGGGAATCGGGGCCGGAATGGGAATCGGGGCCGGAATGCGAACCCTGGTCGGAATGGGAATCCTGGTCGGTCATGGTTGATGCCTCCTGGGAGAAGTCAACTGCGGGGAAGACCAGTGTCTTCCCCGCTACCCCAGGACAAGGACGTGGAGGGTCCGCGGGCCGTGGACGCCCTCGACGCGCTCCAGCTCGATGTCGGACGTCGCCGACGGGCCGCTGATCCACGTCTGCGGGCGGTACGGGTCGAGTCGTCCGACCGCTTCGGGCACCGTCGCCACGATCTGGTCGGCGCGGACCACACACAGGTGGTAATCGGGGAGCAGGCTGAGCACCCGGCGGCCCTGCTCGGGGCCGCCGTCGAGGATGATCGTGCCGGTTTCGGCGACAGCGACCGCACAGCCGGTGACCACTCCGTCGAGGGCGTCGAGTTCGGCGTAGGAGAGGCGAGGGGTGTCGTCGACCAGGTCGACACCGGTCGCGGCGAGCCACGCGAGGCGGGGGCCGGCGGGAACGGCAAGACGGCGTACGGACGCCTGTCCCAGGAGACCGCGGGCCGCGGCGAGCATCGTGGTGGCGTCCGCGCGCACCACGGTGGCCTGGTAGTCGCCGACGCGTTCGGCGAACTGCCCGACCAGGTCGGTCCCCGCAGTGCGGGCCCGCTGGTAGGAGCGGTCCACCGGGGAGGGCGCGGGCCGGTCGGCCAGGGCTGCGCGCAGACGCTGGAGTGTTTCCGTACGGGCGTCGGATGAGGGGCCGGGGAGTCGGCCCCCGGTGGGTTCGGTTCTCACGGCTCTTCGGTCCTTCCGCCGTCGGTGTTCTTGAACCACTGCCGGAACGACTCGGCCGGTGGTGCGGGGGCGTCCCGTTCGGCGGACCAGGCCGCGGCGGCGGGGCCGCCGAGCAGCTTGGGGATCTTCCCGATGGTGTCCTTCTTCCGGAAGACCTTGGGCACGAAGGCCGCCGCGTGCTGGGCCAGGCCGAGCCGCCACGGCTCGTCGAGCACCCAGGCGGTGGTCTTCATCGCGAACGCCTCGCCCTTGGCCTTGGGGCCGTGGCCGCCGTCGGTGAGTTTGGTCCGCAGGTCGAGCAGCAGGTCGGGGATGTCGATCCGGACGGGGCACGCGTCGAAGCACGAGCCGCACAGCGTCGAGGCGTACGGCAGGGACGCGGTCTGAGCATCGACCTCGTGCTGGTTCACGCCACGCAGCTGCGGAGTCAGGACCGCGCCGATCGGCCCGGAGTACACCGAGCCGTACGCCTGCCCGCCGGTCCGTTCGTAGACCGGGCAGACGTTGAGGCACGCGGAGCACTTGATACACCGCAGGGCCTGCCGGCCCTTGGGGTCGGCGAGCACGTCGGACCGCCCGTTGTCGAGCAGGATCAGGTGGAATTCCTGCGGCCCGTCACCGTCGTGCACACCGGTCCACATCGAGGTGTACGGGTTCATCCGCTCACCGGTGGAGGACCGGGGCAGGAGCTGGAGGAAGACCTCCAGGTCCTGGAAGGTCGGCAGCAGCTTCTCGATGCCGAGGACCGTGATGAGGGTGTCCGGCAGGGTCAGGCACATCCGCCCGTTGCCCTCCGACTCGACCACACACACCGTGCCCGTCTCGGCGATCGCGAAGTTGCCGCCGGACACTGCGACTTTGGCCCGCAGGAACTTCTTCCGCAGGTGCAGGCGGGCGGCTTCGGCGAGGGCGGCCGGATCGTCGGTCAGCCCGGCGGGCGCGGGCCGCCCCGCCGCGGCCATGTTCTGGACGAAGATGTCGCGGATCTCGCTGCGGTTGCGGTGGATCGCCGGGACCAGGATGTGCGACGGCAGGTCGTGGCCCAACTGCACGATCAGCTCGGCGAGATCGGTCTCCCACGCGTGGATTCCGGCGGACTCGAGGGCCTCGTCGAGACCGGTCTCCGTGGTGGCCGTCGACTTGACCTTGACCACCTCGTCGGCCCCGGCCGCCCGGGTGAGCCGGACGACCAGGTCGTTCGCCTCGGCGGCGGTCCGCGCCCAGTGCACGGTGCCGCCCGCCTTAGTGACGGCCGCTTCCAACTGGAGCAGGTATTCGGGAAGGCGGGCGAGAGTGTTGTCCTTGACCGCCTCACCGGCACGGCGGAGCTTCTCCCAGTCGTGCTTCTCGCCGACGGCCGCGTCCCGCCTGGCCCGGATGGTGTGGGTGGCCTTGCGCAGGTTCGCCCGCAAACGCGGGTCCGCGAGGGCGGACCTGGCCGCCTCGGGGAACGGCGGCATGCCCAAAAACGTGGGCCGCGCGTCGCTCCGGGCGGCGGTGACGGTGCGCCGGGCCCGGGCGGCCTTCAGGGTCCTGATCGGATTGACCGGGTGGACGGCGCTCATGCGGGGGCCTCCGCGGGGTCGTCCCAGTTGATGGAGAGGAACGACCGGTAGGCGTCCTGCGGGCTGCTCGGCGGGAAATACGGTGGGAGGTCCGGCTGGGCCTGCGTCGAGGCGAGGATGTCGGCCAGGTGCAGCACCCGGATCGCCGCCTGGGTGCGGGAGGCGATGCCGCCGATGTGCATCAGACAGGAGTTGTCCAGCGCGCACAGCACCTGCGCGCCGGAGTCCTGCACAGCGTGCATCTTGTCCCGGCCGATCGCCACCGAGGTCTCGGGGTTCTTCACCGCGAACGTGCCGCCGAAGCCGCAGCACTCGTCAGCCTGCGGCAGGTCGAGCAGGGTGAGCCCGCGGACGGCCCGCAACAGACGCAGCGGCCGGTCCTCGACGTTGAGCAGCCGCAGGGAATGACAGGTGGGCTGGTAGGTGACGCTGTGCGGGAAATACGCGCCCACGTCTTCCGTCTGCAGCACGTCGATCAGGAACTCGCTGAACTCGAAGACCTTCGCGGCCGTCCGCGCGGCGCGCTCCCGCAGCGCGGGCGGGGCCGTCTGCGCGTGGTGCCGCCGGGCCATCGCGGCGCACGATGCCGACGGCGTGACGACCGCGTCGTACGGTTCGAAGGTCTTCACGAAGTTCTCCACCAGCGGCAGCGCGTCGCGCCGGTAGCCGGTGTTGACGTGCAGTTGACCGCAGCAGACCTGTTCGTACGGGAACTCCACCTCGTGGCCGAGGCGGCGCAGCAGCCGGACGACGCTCTTGCCCGTGCCTGGGAAGAGTGTGTCGTTGAAGCACGTGATGAACAGGGCGATACGCACATTCCACCTCCGGACACGACGTTACGTTCGGGCCCGGTGTTTCGCCCGGCGACTGTGCCGGTTAGCGTGCCCGGTGACTCCGGATGGCGGATCAGGAGTCGCCGGGTACTCCCCGAACGGCTCCTGCCCGGCGGGCGTAAAGATCACGACATAGGGTCTGAGCATGAGTCGCCTGCCCGTCCTGAGCCGCTATCTCCCCGCATCACGCCGCGGGCGGGTGGTGACGGCCGTGCTGCTCGTGCTCGCCGTGCTCGCCCTGTTTGTCGTCGGCGCACTCGGCACAGGCGGCGACGGGTCGCCCGTCCGCAGCAGCGACCAGAAGATCGAGGTAGCCGCCGGGCCCGGAGCCGAGGCCGGGCAGAAGATCCAGCTCGACACCCGACTCTTCCTGCCCGACACCAGGGCCCCCGCTCCCGCCGTCCTGCTCGCGCACGGCTTCGGCGGCAATAAGGAGAGCGTCCAGGCCGATGCCAAAGACCTGGTCAGCGCCGGTTACGCCGTGCTCACATGGTCCGCGCGCGGCTTCGGCGCGTCCGGGGGGCAGATCGCACTCAACCAGCCGGACTACGAAGTCGCCGACACCCGCGCCCTGATCGACTGGCTGGCCGCCCGCCCCGAGGTCCGCAAGGACGCCCCCGGCGACCCCCGGGTGGGCATCACCGGCGGGTCGTACGGCGGAGCGGTCTCGCTGCTCACCGCCGGTTACGACCAGCGGGTGGACGCCATCGCCCCGCAGATCACCTGGAACGACCTGCCCGACGCGCTGCTGCCCAACGCCACCGGCGCGGGCGCGGAGCAGGGAGTCTTCAAGAAGACCTGGGCCGGGTTCTTCTTCTCCTCGGGGATGAGCCCCCTCGCCGCCGTGGGCCTGGCCCCGCCGGGTACGGACCCGGGCTGTGGACGGTTCAAGGCCGATGTGTGCGCCGTCTACCAGGAGGTCGCCCGTACGGGTAAGGCCACCCCGCAGGCCGTCGAACTGCTGCGCAAGGCCAGCCCATCCTCGGTCGCCGACCGGATCAGAGTCCCCACCCTGCTGATCCAGGGCCAGAACGACTCGCTCTTCCCGCTCGACCAGGCCGACCGCACCGCCCAGGCGGTCAAGCGCAACGGCGCACCGGTCGAGGTGGCCTGGCAGGCCGGCGGCCACGACGGCGGCCCCAGCCAGAGCGCCTGGACCCGGGGGCTGGTCAAGGACTGGTTCGACCGGTTCCTGAAGCCTGAATCGAAACCTGACACAAAAACAGCCGGGGACACACCCTTCCGGGTGACGCGCCCCGGCACGGTGGACACCCAGAGCCGCGAACGCACGCTGAAGATCGCCGCCGACGGCACCTACCCCGGACTGAACGGCACCCGGCAGCGCGACATCACCCTCGCCGGCCCCGAGCAGACCGTCATCAACCCGCCGGGCGGCGCCCCCACCTCCATCTCCACACTCCCGGGCCTCGGTCTGCTCGGCTCACTGGGCGGCGACGGCGGCGGGCTCGGTGACATCAGCCAGTTCACCGGCGGCCTCGCCCTGGACATGCCCGGACAGAGTGCGATTTTCCAGTCCGCGCCGCTCACCGGCGAACCACTGACGATCACCGGGTCCTCGACTGTCAAGGTCAAGGTGTCCGGCGCTGACGACATCGTCCTGTTCGCCAAGCTCTACGACGTCGACCCCGGCGGCACCGCCGTCCTGCCACACCAGCTCGCAGCCCCGGTCCGGGTCACCGGCGCCAAGGACACCCCGCGCGAAGTCGAGATCCACCTCCCGGCCATCGACGAGGAGATCAACTCCGGGCACCGGCTGCGCCTCACACTGACCACCACCGACCTCGGCTACGCCACCCCACTGGATCCGGCCACCTACAAGGTCGTGCTCGCCGGACCGCTGACCGTGCCCAGCGTTCCCACCCTGAAAGTCGAGCCCGACGGGATCGTCTGGTGGGTCTGGGCGCTGCCGCTGGCCGCCCTGGCCATCGCCGCCGGAATCCTCTACTCGCTGCACCGGCGCCGGGTCCAACTCCCGGCCCCGGATCCGGAACTGGCCGAAGTGCCATTGCGGATCAGTAATCTGACGAAGCGTTACAAGGGTGGCAAGCTCGCCGTCGAAGACCTGTCCTTCAGCGTCGACAAGGGCCAAGTGCTCGGCCTGCTCGGCCCCAACGGGGCGGGCAAGACCACCACGCTGCGCATGCTCATGGGCCTGATCCACCCCGACGAGGGCAGTATCCGCATCTTCGGGCACGCCATCACCCCCGGCGCACCCGTGCTGTCCCGGCTCGGCTCCTTCGTCGAAGGCCCCGGCTTCATGCCGCACATGTCCGGGCGGGTCAACCTCGACCTGTACTGGAAGGCGACGGGCCGCCCGGCGGCGGACGCCCACCTGGCGGAGGCCCTGAAGATCGCCGCGCTGACCGACGAGGCCCTGGCCCGCCCGGTCCGCACCTACTCCCAGGGCATGCGCCAGCGACTGGCCATCGCCCAGGCCATGCTCGGCCTGCCCGACCTGCTGATCCTCGACGAACCCACCAACGGGCTCGACCCGCCGCAGATCCGCGCCATGCGCGACGTCATCGTCGACTACGCCGCCACCGGCCGGACCGTCGTCGTCTCCAGCCACCTGCTCGCCGAGATCGAACAGACCGCCACGCACGTGGTCGTGATGGCCGGCGGCAAACTGATCGCGGCCGGCCGGACCGAGGAGATCACCAAGGTGACCGGGCGCAGTCTGGAAGACGCGTTCCTCACTCTGATCGGGGAGCAGTCATGAGCACACCGACCACCACCGCCGACCACAACGGTCCGGGCCGTGACGACCAGGACCACGACAGTCGGGCGCACGGCGACCGGGCCCACGGCGACCGGGCCCACGGCTACCGGCCCCGGCACACGCTGCCGTTCAAGGTGGAGTTCGTCCGGCAGCTGCGCCGTCGGCGCACGCTGGTCATGCTCGGCCTGCTCGCGCTGTTGCCGTGGATCCTGGTCGCTGCGTTCAAGATCGGCGGCTCACCCAAACCCGGTGCCGTACCGGCGTTTTCGGACGTCGCCACCAGCAGCGCGATCAACCTGACCGCGTTCGCCCTGCTGGTCTCCACCGGGTTCCTCCTGGTGGTGGCGATCGCACTGTTCTGTGGTGACACGGTCGCCAGTGAGGCTGGCTGGTCGTCGCTGCGCTACCTGCTCGCCGCCCCCGTGCCGCGGGCGCGGCTGCTGCGGGTGAAACTCGCGGTCGCGCTGACCTACAGCGCCGGCGCGCTGATCCTGCTGCCCGCGATGTCGCTGCTCGCGGGCACGATCGCCTTCGGCTGGGGCCCGCTGCGGGTGCCCACCGGGCCCACGCTCCCCGCGGACACGGCCCTGGGCCGGATGGCGATCGTCGTCGCGTACGCGATCATTTCGCAACTGGTCGTCGCCGCCCTGGCGTTCTACCTGTCCGCGGTCACCGACCAGCCGCTCGGCGCGGTCGGCGGCGCGGTCGGCCTGGTCGTCATCTCCAACATCGTCGACGCGGTCACCGCACTCGGCGCGTGGCGCAATATCCTCCCCACTCACTGGCAGTTCACGTGGATCGACGCGCTCCAGCAGGACCTGCGCTGGGAGGGCATGCTCAAGGGCTGCGCGGTGTCGATCTCGTACTCAGTGATCCTGTTGGCCCTGGCGTTCCGGCACTTCGAACGCAAGGACATCGTGTCCTGACCAGAGAAACCGTTGGTCATCCGCACCCTGTGCCTCTCAGCTGTTCACTTCTTCGCTACTGACAGGTAGCTTGTCGCTCGCTCCAGAGCGCATCCGGGTGCTGGCGCGTCCGGTGTGACTGCATGTGTTCCTGTTCTGCCCGGGTTTCCCCACGTTTCGCGGTGACCCGGTGGCACTGAGACCAGACGTACTGTCACGTACCGAAGGTGAGGGAACATGTCCCCAACTGCGTTGCGCAGTCGCAAAAGACGGAACTGCCTGATCGGGGTGGCCGCCGTGGCGGCCACCCTGTGCGGTGGCCTGGTCGCTGTCCCGACCAGTGCCCAGGCGGCACCCGGCGCGGGTCCGACCGTCACGGCCCTGTCGCCCGAGCTCGAAGCGATCCGGGTGGCCGAGGCCAAGCAGCTCTACGGCGGCGACGGTTCGGTCAAACCGGTCGACCAGCGCAAGTCCGGGCTCATCGCCCTCGGCGACAGTGAGATGTCCGGGGAGGGTGCCGGCAACTACGAGTACCCCACCGACGGTCAGACGAACTGGTGCCACCGCTCGGCCGACCAGGCGATCCACAAGACCGGCATCCCGGCGGACCTCACGTACAACGTGGCGTGTTCGGGTGCGGCGACGTACAACCTGAAGATCGGCGGCAGCAAGCAGTACGCCGACGAACTGGTGCAGTCCGACAGTCTGGCGATCAAGGCCAGGAACACGAAGATCAAGCTGGTCACGGTGTTCATCGGCGCCAACGACGACATCGACTTCAGCGGCACGATGACGGACTGTGTCACTAGACGCCTGCTGTTCCAGGGCGAGTGCTACCAGAACTACACCGGTGTCTGGCAGGGCCGGGCCGACGCGATCGTCCCGAAGGTCACGCAGACCCTGCTCGACCTGAAGACCACGATGCGCAACGCCGGTTACGCCGACGGCGACTACAAGCTCATCGCGATGAGCTACCCGTCGCCGATCGGTCCCGACGTCGAGGACAACCCGAACTTCCCAGGCTGGTACACCGGCGGTTGCGTCGGCTACCTCAGGGACGCCGCGTGGGGCCGCAACGAGGCCGTGCCGGTCTTCGAGAAGGCTGAACGCCAGGCCGCGGTCAACGCCGGGGCGACCTACTTGGACGCTTCGCGGCTCTTCGAGGGCCATGAGGTGTGCAGCGACAACACCTGGGCGCGCGGGTTGTACATCGCCGACCCGCTGCACCCGCTCGACCCCAACAGCACCCGGCAGTCGTTCCACCCGAACGCCAGGGGCCACGATGCCTTCGCGTCCTGCTTGACTCAGGCGTACAACTCGAACCTGAGCCAGGTCTCCTGCGCCGACGTCAACAGCAGCGGCAGCCCGAAGCTCTACCCGGGTGTCCTCAGCGCCTCGTTCACCCAGCAGAAGAACGACGGCACGGGGCTGTGCGCGGACAGCTACGGCTACTCCTCGCGCAACGGCACCAAGCTCGACCTGTGGCCGTGCCACGGGGGCCGCAACCAGGGCTTCTGGTACGACGGGGCGACCAAGACCCTGCACAGTGAGTTGAGTCAGGACCGCTGCGTGGACATCGCGGGCGGCTTCACGACCGGCGCCACGGTGGCGCTGTGGGACTGCCACGGCGGAGTGAACCAGCAGTTCGTCCAGGTGGGCGGCACGATCCGGCCGGCGTCCGCGCAGACTCTGTGTGTCGCGCCGTCGGGTACCGATCCGACCGTCGGGGCGCTGCTGACCCTGGCGGCCTGCGACGGTTCGGCGAACCAGCGTTTCACCGCAGGGGCGGCCCAGCTGACGCAGTTCAGCGAGTTGAGGAGCGGCGGTACGGGCCTGTGCCTGGACGTCACCGGCAGTGCGCCGGCCAACGGGCAGACCGTGGGCACGTTCGCGTGTGACGGGGCGTCCGACCAGAAGTGGTGGCGCAACCCGGTCACCGGCCAGGTGCACAGCCTGAAGGACCCGGCCTACTGCCTGGACAACCGGGGCGCGACCGCGGCCGGCGCCCAACTCGGCACGTGGTCCTGCAAGGACGCTGTCGGGGCCTACCGCAACAACATGGCCTTCGACCAGTCCGCGACGGGTGCCCTCACCAGTCGGGTGTCCGGACTGGTGGCGACTGCTCCGGCCGGTGGTGGGGGTCTGCTGACCCAGCAGACGGCCAACAACGGCGCGGCGCAGAAGTGGGCGGCCGGCGCGGCTGTCGCGCTGCCGCACGGTGCGATCCCGTACGACGCCTATTGATTCTGATCGGCCCAGCACAAACGAGGGCCCGGTTTCTGGGGGTCGATGCCAGGGGCGGGGCCCTTCGCCGTTGATCTGGTTCCCTGTGCTCGCGTTCAACGCAAGCACAGGGAACCAGATCAAGAGAGCGCCGTCAGGGTCGCTTGCCGATGTTCAGCGTCGGCCCGGTCAGGTCGGCGAAGAAGTCCTCGCCCTTGTCATCGACGACGATGAACGCGGGGAAGTCCTCGACCTCGATCTTCCACACCGCCTCCATGCCGAGTTCGGCGTACTCCAGGACCTCGACGGACTTGATGCAGTCCTGCGCGAGCCGGGCCGCCGGGCCGCCGATGGAGCCGAGGTAGAAGCCGCCGTGTTTCGCGCACGCGTCGGTGACCTGCTTCGAGCGGTTGCCCTTGGCCAGCATCACGAACGAGCCGCCCGCCGCCTGGAACTGCTCGACGTAGCTGTCCATGCGGCCTGCGGTCGTCGGGCCGAACGAGCCGGACGCGTAGCCCTCGGGGGTCTTGGCCGGGCCCGCGTAGTAGACGGCGTGGTCGCGCAGATACTGCGGCATGCCCTCACCGGCGTCCAGACGCTCTTTGATCTTGGCGTGTGCGATGTCGCGCGCCACGACCACCGGACCGGACAGTGAAAGCCGGGTCTTCACCGGGTGCTTCGACAGTTCGGCGCGGATCTCGGACATCGGCCGGTTGAGGTCGATGTGCACGACGTCGCCTGACACGTCGTCATGAGTGGTCTCCGGCAGGTACTGCGCCGGGTCCTTCTCCAGCCGCTCCAGGAACACGCCCTCGGCAGTGATCTTGGCGAGTGCCTGCCGGTCGGCCGAGCAGGACACCGCCATCGCGATCGGCAGCGACGCGCCGTGCCTCGGGAGGCGGATCACCCGGATGTCGTGGCAGAAGTACTTTCCGCCGAACTGCGCTCCGATGCCCATCTCTTGAGTGAGCTTCAGGACCTCGGCCTCCAGCTCCAGGTCGCGGAATCCATGACCCAGCGGCGATCCCTGAACAGGCAGGTTGTCTAGGTAGTGTGCCGACGCGTACTTCGCAGTCTTCAGCGCGAACTCCGCGGACGTGCCGCCGACCACGATCGCCAGGTGGTAGGGCGGGCAGGCCGCCGTGCCCAGCGAGCGGATCTTCTGGTCCAGGAACTTCACCATCGCGGCGGGGTTCAGGACCGCCTTGGTCTCCTGGTAGAGGTACGACTTGTTGGCGCTGCCGCCGCCCTTGGCCATGAAGAGGAACTTGTACGCGTCACCCGCGGTCGCGTACAGCTCGACCTGTGCGGGCAGGTTGCTGCCGGTGTTCTTCTCGTCCCACATGTTCAGCGGGGCCATCTGCGAGTAGCGCAGGTTGAGTTCGGTGTACGCGTTGTAGATGCCACGCGACAGCGCCTCTTCGTCCCGTCCGTCCGTGAGGACCTGCTGGCCGCGCTTGCCCATGACGATCGCGGTGCCGGTGTCCTGGCACATCGGCAGCACACCGCCGGCCGCGATGTTGGCGTTCTTCAGCAGGTCGAGCGCCACGAAGCGGTCGTTGGGGGAGGCCTCGGGGTCGTCGAGGATCTTGGCGACCTGCGCCAGGTGCGTCGGCCGCAGCAGGTGCGAGATGTCCCGCATGGCCTCGCGGGCCAGCAGCGTCAGGGCCTCAGGATCGACCTGTAGGAAGGTGCGCCCACCGGCTTCGAAGGTGCTCACGCCCTCACTGGTGACCAGGCGGTACGGAGTGTCGTCCGTGCCGGTAGGCAGCAGGTCCGTGTACTGGAACTCGGGCATGACCATCCTCATTCAACCGGTGATTGCAGTCTCCCCAGCGTAGAACGGGGCCCGGCGGCCTTGGCACTGCCCCGCGCCGAGGCCCCGGAACCGTAGGTCAGCGGTGTGTCGTACGGGGCCTGGCCGCAGGTCAGCGGTGTGCGGTGAGGCCCCGGCACCGCAGTTCGGGGACGTGTCGTACGGGGCCGGGCCACAGGTCGCTCAGGAGGGCAGCGGGACCTTCCAGTACGCCGAGTCGTACAGCGCCGAGGGCTGCAGATCGATCACCAGGTCGCCGGTCGCCCCGGCCGGGACGCTCAGGCCGAAGGTGCGTGTCTCACGGTCGCCGGCGTTCAGCGCGTCGATGTCCGCAGAGTTGGTCACGCCGGAGTTGTCCGTGGCCTGGATCTGCCGGGCTTCCCGGCGGTCCTGGCCCACCGTGCCGCGGATGGAGTTGAAGACCAGGTGTGCGCTGTCCCTGGCGGTGTTCTCGTACACGACGGTCACTTTCACGGCCTTGTCGCCGGGCTTGTTCCCTGTCGCGTTCGTGTCCGGCTGGAGCTCCTCCACCCGGGTCAGGGTGACCTTCAGGCCGCCCTTGTAGCCGACCGTGCCGCCGATGACCTGCGCCTGGGACGCGGAGCCACCGCGTGGGGAGGTGACGTCGCCCTTGTCCACCTCGTCCTTGACCAGCACGCCGAAGAGCACGCCCCACACGACGGCGACCAGCAGGGCGAGCAGGCCCAGGATCCACCCGGCCAACGCCACTCCGCCGTTGTTCGCCAGGCGCTTCTTGAACCGGCTGCGCCCGATGAGGCCAAAGATGACCGCCAGGACGCCGAGGGGGATGGCGATGACCGCGCCGACGAGGGGGATCAGCGAGGACAACAGGGCGATGATGCCGAGCACCAGCGCGGCGGTCCCCAGGCCGTTACGGAGCGCGACGGGCGGGTAGTAGCCGCCGCCGTTCGGGGTGGTCGGATACGGCGTGGACACCGGGCCTCCAGGGAGTTCCTCGGACTCCCAGGTTTTGCGCCGGAAGTCCTATTTGTCATTAATCATCACTATATGTGATCTTCGCTGCGGCGGCGCTCCCGACGGGCGGCCCGACCGTGGACTTTCCGACTGCGGGGCCCCCGTTTTTGAGTGGGGCGGCCAGTGGGGCGGCCAGTGGGGCGGCCAGTGGCGTGGCCAGTGGTGTGGCCAGCGGTGCGGCCGCCGGAGCCTTGCTCCCCGCCCGCATCCCCAGCGCCACGCCCACACCCACCAGCACCGCCCCCACGTACTGCCCGCCTGTCGGCGCCCCGGTGCCCAGGACGAGCCCGGAGACCGCCGCGGTGATCGGCACGAGGCCGCTGAACAGCCCCGCCCGCTCCGGACCGAGCAGGCCCAGTGAGGAGTACCAGAGGAGGAACGCCCCAGCAGTAACGGGAAGCGCCATGTAGAGCAGCGCCAGGACCTCCGTGCCGGTGGGCGTCCGCAGCAGTTCCCCGCCGTCCACGGCCAGACCGAGCAGCAGCATCTGCGGCACCGCCATCGCCGTGGCGTACATGGAGATCCGCAGCGCCCCGAAGCGCGGCAGCAGCGGGATCGCCACCAGTGAGAACGCCACCTCGCACAGCAGCACCCCGACGGCCAGGCCCATGCCCCCGGCGGTGCCGGAGCCGAACCCCTGCACGATCCCGCTGCCGACCACCACGACAGCCGACGCGGCCAGGAGCCCGAGTGAAGGACGACGGCGTACGAGGAGTGGGCCGAGAAGGGTGAGGAGTACGGGGGAACTGCCGACGATGCTGCCCACGGTCGCCGGGTCCGCCCGGTCGAGGGAGGCGATCAGCAGGAGGTTGAACAGGGACTGGCCGCACAGGGTGAGGACGGCGAGGCGGGCCCACTCGCCGCCGGTCGGCCGCAGCAGCGGCACCCGCTTCACCCGCATCACGAGGTAGAGCACGCTGGTGGCCAGCGTGTAGCGCAGCGCCTGCCCGCCGGGGACGGGGAAGTGGACCAGCGCGGCCGAGACCCCCATCGAGCTGCCGAGCAGGATCTGTGCTCCGGAGGCGTAGGCCATTCCGGTCTGCCGGGTTTTCTTGACTGAGAGGGCTGATTGCGCGGTCTGTGTTGTCACGGCGTCCATGTGATGCAACGTTAGGAACGAAGTGGACTGCTGGACAGGTCCATTTGACAGCAATCGGAGGGGACCAATGCGCGACATGCTGCTGACCGTGGACCACACCGTCGGCGCGCTCGGTGTCCAGGTCGCCGCCACCCTGCGGGACGCCGTACGCGAAGGCCGGTTGAAGCGCGGGGAGCGCCTGCCGTCCTCACGGGCCCTGGCCGGCGACCTCCGCGTGTCCCGCGGCGTGGTCGTCGAAGCGTACGAACAGCTCGTCGCCGAGGGCTATCTGACGGCCCAACAGGGATCGGGGACCAGAGTCGCGCAGCTGCCCGGGCCGACCGTAGCGACGGCCGAGCCCGAGCAGCCCGATCAGCCGCCGCGCTACGACCTCAAGCCCGGCACCCCGGACCTCGCGGCCTTCCCCCGCAGCGCCTGGGCGGCGGCCACCCGGCACGTGCTGAGCACCGCCTCGAACGCCGACTTCGGCTATCCGAGCGCGGCCGGAGCGCCTGACCTGCGCGAAGCCCTGTCCGACTACCTCGCCCGGGTCCGCTGCGCGCAGGCCCCGCCGGAGCGGATCACCACCGTCGGCGGCGTGGCCCAAGGACTGTCGATCATCGCCAAAGTGCTCGCCCGGCGCGGGCACACCGAGATCGCGGTGGAGGACCCGTCCAGCGACCGGCAGCGCGGCATGTTCACCCTGCAAGGACTCGACCTGGTGGGCGTACGGGTGGACGACGAAGGCCTCGACGTGGCCGCCCTGCGCCGCACCGGCGTCCGGGCCGTCCTGCTCACGCCCGCCCACCAGTTCCCCACCGGAGTCGTGCTCTCCCCGCACCGCCGCAGCGAACTCGTCGCCTGGTCCAGGGACTGCGACGGACTGATCATTGAAGACGACTACGACGCGGAGTTCCGCTACGACCGCGACCCGGTCGGCTGCCTCCAGGGACTGGCCCCCGACCGGGTCGCGCACCTGGGCTCGACCAGCAAGGCGCTGGCCCCGGCGCTGCGCCTGGGCTGGGTGGTGCTGCCCGAGCAGTTGAGCGCGGAGTTCCGCGACGTGAAGTTCTACACCGACCTGGGCGCCGCGACGCTGCCGCAGCTCGTCCTCGCCCGGCTGCTCACGTCCGGCGCGTACGACCGGCACCTGCGGTCCATGCGCCTGCGCTACCGCGCCCGGCGGGACGCCCTGGCCGCGGCGGTCGGCGAACACCTGCCCGGGGCCAGGGTGCACGGGGTGGCGGCGGGCCTGCACCTCTACGTGGAACTCCCGCCCGGCTGCGCCGAAGCGGCTTTGGTGGCCGCTGCGAAAGACCGTGGCGTACGGGTCGACGCCGTCGGCCCGATGCGCCGGGAACCGGGCGGACAGGCGGTGGTGCTCGGCTACGCGTGCCTTTCGGTGGACCGGCTGCGGGAGGCCGTCCGGCTGCTCGGCGCTGCGGCGGACGAGGTCCGCCGGGCGCCGCTGGTGAACTGACTTTTAGTCAAATTCCGTTGTTCGTACGGATTTGTAGCAGTTGAGTGCCGCAGGACCGTACGACTTCCTGATCGGTCGGAAACCAGGAAGTCGCACCTGGTGCCTTTGGGTAGTGTGACGCTGTGGCCCCTTCTTTCGAAAAGCTTCCCGAGCCGACAGCCCCACAACCTCTGGTAGAGCGGCACCCGGTAGAGCAGTCCCCGGCGGAGCAGCCCTCAGTGGAACTGCGGGCTTCCGACGCGGACCGTGACCGTTTCTCGGCGATCCTGCGCGAGGCCTTCGCCGAAGGCCGCCTCACCCCCGACGAGCACGCCGAACGTGTCGACGCGGTCTTCCAGGCCAGGACACTCGGCGACCTGGTGCCGCTGATCGCCGACCTCCCGGCCGGACAGCCCGCCCGCGCCGCCGCTCCGGACGCCCCCGGTGCTGAACCGGCCGCGCTCCGGGTGGACCTCGGCCCCGCACCCGCGTACTCCTCGATGATGGTCGCCTTCTTCGGCAGCTCCGTCCGGGCCGGGCGCTGGGCCGTGGGGGAGCAGATGACCGCCGTCGCGGTGATGGGCAGCGTCGAGATCGACCTGTCCGAAGCGGTCTTCCACTCGCCGGAGCTGGTCATCAACGTCGTGGCTTTGATGGGCAGCGTCGAGATTCGGGTGCCCGCCGGGGTGAACGTCCGCAACCAGGGATTCGGCTTCATGGGCTCCTTCGACGTGCGCGAACAGCACAACGGCGACCCGAACGCGCCGACCGTGGTCCTCAAGGGCCTGGCCCTGATGGGCAGCGTCGAGGTGAAGCCGAAGAAGATCAAGAAGAAGCACTTGGAAAAGCTCATGGAAATGGGCGTGGCGACCCTGGCTGCGAAGCTGGACACGACGCCCGCGGAACCGGCTGCGGCCGCGGAGCAGGCCCCCGGAGTTACCCCCGGGCCGACCCCCGGGCAGACCACTGAGCCGACCCCCGAGTCGACCACTGCGCCGGTTTCCAACCAGGTTCCCGAGCAGACCCCCGAGAAAAAGAAGGAACTGTAACTCTCCGGTTTCCTGCGTCCGAAATAGCGCAATGTGTCCTTGATGTTAATTTGACGTGATTTCGCGTCGCATTGACAGAAACAAAGGCATGCTCAAAGAGGTCGCGGGTAGACGGACCGGTGTAGGGACCTACGCACCGCAGTCCGAAGCCGGCCCACACTGCCTCAGGAGATGTACATGCCCGAACTGATCGAGAACGCTCCGCCCCGTACTTTCGGCTGGACCGTCCCCGCCGACGGCGTCTGCCGTACGCAGGACGCGCAGCTGTTCCTCGGCCGTCCGGGGGAACCGGTCGTCGCCCGGCTCGCCCGCGAAGAGGAGGCCAAGAAAGTCTGCGCCCGCTGCCCGGTGCTGCTCGAATGCCGGGCCACCGCCCTGAAGGAGCCGCAGGTCGCCGGAGTACGCGGCGGACTGACCCCGCAGGAGCGCACCGCCGTCGCCCGCCGCCGCGCCTGGCGGAACTGACCGCAGGCCGGTTACCGGCCGCTGGGCCGCAGAACGGATTCCCGGTTCGCGGCACCGCGTGCCGCAGCCTGCTCACTGCTTGCGGCACCGCGTGCCGCAACCGCCTTACTGCTTGGCGCTACCTGCCGCAACCGCCTTACTGTTCGCGGCGCTTCGCCTCGGAGACGATGTGGTCCTTCGAGGTGTGGGTGGTCGACTTCGCCAGCTTCTCCAACATTTCGACCAGCTCGGCGCTCTGCTCGGGGGAGTAGTCGGCGAGCAGCTCAGTGAGGCCCTGCCGCCGCGCTTCGATCAGCTTCCCCAGGACCGTGCGGCCGCCGGCGGTCAGCGACATCCGTTCATCGCCGCCCAGTTCCACCAGGCCCTGACCGACCAGCGCGGCACCGTGCCGCTCCACATCGGCCACCGCCTCGTGCAGCCGCCCGGCCAGTTCCGTCGCGGTGACCGGACCCGACTCGTCCAATTGCACCAGGCCGTACGCCTGGGGCACCGACACATCCACCCCGGCCCGCTTGATGATGCCCTCGTAGCGGGCCCACCCGTTCTCCCGGTGCACCAACTGCGCCAGCGCGCACTCGATCTCGCCGACCGAACTGCGCGCGGTCGGCACCGGCAGGTTGTCCTCCGCGTTGACGGTCTTCGTCACGCTGCGCAACGGCACTTCCTTGAGCAGCAGCGACAGCAGGAACGCGAGCACGATGATCATTGAGGCGGTGAGGAACACCGGCTGGAGCGCGTTCGCGTAGGCGTGCAGGAACTCCGCTTTCACCGGCGGGGCCATCTTGGCCAGTTCCTTGGGCGAACCCGCCGACTCCGCGCTGATCCCGGGCGGGAGCCGGTCGGCGATGTCGGCGAGGTTGGCGGAGAGCCCGTTGTTGAGGATCGCGCCGAACACCGCGACACCGAACGAACCACCGATGGAGCGGAAGAAGGTGCTGCCCGAGGTGGCGGTGCCGAGGTCCTTGAAGTCCACGGCGTTCTGTACGGAGAGCACGAGCACCGGCATGACCAGGCCGAGGCCGATGCCGAAGACCAGCATGTAGAGGGAGGACGCCGGGGTGGTGGTGTACTCGTCCATCCGCGACATCAGGAACATCCCGATGATCATCACGAAGGTGCCGATGATCGGGTAGATCCGGTACTTCCCGGTCTTGCTGATCAACCGGCCGCCGATGATCGACATACTCAGCATGCCGAGCATGAGCGGGATCAGCCGGAGGCCCGACTCGGTGGGTGTGGCACCGTTCACGATCTGCATGTACAGCGGCAGGTACGCCAGCGCGCCCATCATCGCGAAGCCCACCACGAACCCGAGCGCCGACGCGATCCGGAACACCGACATGCCGAACAGTCGCGGCGGCAGCACCGGTTCGGCCGCGCGCCGCTCCACCACGATGAACGCGGCGAGCAGCACCAGGGAAACGACACCAAGGCCGATGATCTGTCCGGAACCCCACGCATAGGTCCCGCCACCGAGTGTCGTCAGCAGAACCATGCAGGTGGTGGACGAGGCAAGCAGGGCCACGCCGAGATAGTCGATGACCGGCTTCGATGTCTGCGTACGGCTTTGCAGCGCATAAGCGATCACCACCAGGGCGATCACACCGATCGGCACGTTGACGTAGAACACCCAGCGCCAGCTGAGCTGTTCGGTGAAGAACCCGCCGAGCAGCGGTCCGGCGACACTGCTCAGCCCGAAGACTGAGGCGAACAGACCCTGGTAGCGGCCCCGGTCGCGGGGCGGGACGACGTCGCCCACGATCGCCATCGACAGCACGATCAGGCCACCGCCGCCGAGCCCCTGGACCGCCCGGTACGCGATCAGCTGGGGCAGGTTGTCAGCGATGCCGCACAGCACCGAGCCGATCAGGAAGATCACGATGGAGGCCTGGTAGAGCTTCTTCCGGCCGACCAAGTCGCCGAGCTTGCCCCACAGCGGTGTGGTCACCGTCGAGGCGAGCAGGTAGGCGGTGGTCACCCAGGCGATGTGCTCCAGGCCGCCGAGCTCACTGACGATCACCGGCAGCGCGGTGGACACGATGGTCTGGTCCAGTGAGGCGATCAGCAGGCCGAGCATCAGCCCGGCGAACACAAGCCGCAGCTTGGCCGGCGGCAGCTGCTGCGGGCCCGGCTCCGCGCTGGACGCCTTGTCCAGGGCGGACGTGCTCATCCGGGCCTCCTTGTGGTCGATCTTCCAATCGAAGATCAGGAAGCGCGGTGCCGCAAAAGATACGGCCGTACGTACGGCCGTTTGCGCGGCGCGCGGGTCTGGTCGCACCGGCACCGGCACCGGCACCGGCACGGCGCACGGCGCACAGGGCACGGGGCGCAGGGCACGGGGCGCAGGGCACGGGGCGCAGGGCACGGGGCACAGGGGCACAGGGGCACAGGGGAACAGTCATGTCATGACGCCAGTGACGGATGATCCCGGCTGTCCGGGATCATCCGTCACTGGATCATGAACGCTTTTGGTGAAGAGCGCCGCAGGTGCGGTCTACCTCTTGGCGCGGTACAGCAGCCAGTGCCCCGCCATCCGCTCCACCTGACCCGGCGTGAACTGGGTCATACAGTCGTCGTCGCTGTAGTCCATGAAATTGTGGATGGGGTCCAAGCCCGGCGCGGTGCAGGTGTCCCGGCCGCCGGGGCAGCCGAAGGCCGGGCTCTTCTCGGACGCGGTGTCGTACACGAAGTCGCCCGGGTCCGCACAGCCGCCCTGGAAGGTGTGGTAGAGCCCGAGCCAGTGGCCGATCTCGTGAGTCGCCGTGTCACCCCCGTCGTACGGCGGAAGTCCGCCGCCCGGGATCGACTGGTAATGGATGACCGTGCCGTCCATCTTCGGGTCGTCCTGGTACCAGGACGGGAAGGTGGCCCACCCGAGCAGCCCGCCGCCCGGGTTGTTCGAGTAGATGTTGAGGGACTCCGGGCCCTTCTTGCGCAGTGCGGTCTTCATCGCACGCTCTTCGGGGGTTTCCGGTCCGGCGGTGAACCAGGCCGCGTTGTCCGAGTAGTCCACGGCCTTCAGCTTGAACACGAACGGCGTCTTGGCGTTGTACGCGTCCCCGCGGCCGCCGTACGCGTCGTTCAGGACATCGATCTGCCAGTTGACCTGGGCTTTGGTCAGCGAACCTGCCGCGCCGTCCTGGATGACGTGCCAGTAGACGGGGATCTCGATCGGCTTCTGCTTGGCCTTGGCCACCAGCTGTCCGGGGCTCATGCCCCGCGCGGACGCCTGGGAGCGGAGCGCGGCGTCGGCTTTCGCCTCCATCGCCGTCATCTCCCCGGCGGTGACCGTGTTCGGGTCCACGGCGGTGGCGCCGGGCATCAGCTTGGCGCCGACCGGGCCGGACGCCCCCGGGGCACACGCACGGTCGCCGGAGGCTGTGGGGCTTGCCGCCGCCTGGGTGGTCTTGGCGTTCGACGGTGCCGCGGCCAGCCCTGAGGCGGGCGTGGCGGCGAGGGAAGCGGCGGAGAGGACGCCGCCCAGGAGAGCGGCGCCGAGCATTCTCCGGCGTCGGTGAGTAGTCCTTGCAGGGTGCTGCACGGGTGGGACCCCCGAAGTGTCCGCGGAGCGGGCGGGATTGCCCGCATGGAGGTTCCGCACGACGGGATCTACCGGCGCAACCCCTTCCGGCACCGGACGCTACTGACCGCTTGGTGGTAGGTGTGAGGCACATTTCAGCCAGAGGTGCCGCATGGGCCTGAAGTGGCCTGTGGGTCCCCTGGGTCGACAAAGCCGTACGGGCCGCTCCCGCGCGATGCGCGGCGGCGACCCGTACGACATTTGATCTTTGGTTCTGCCGACCTTCGGTCGTCAGGCCGGCCGGTGGCTCAGCGCGCCCGGTCGAAGTCGATGCCGCTGTACGCGCGCAGCTTCCCGAGCCGGTGCGTCGACTCGATCTGCCGGATCGTGCCCGACTTGGAGCGCATCACCAACGAGGACGTCTCGGCGGTCGACGAGCGGTAGCGCACACCGCGCAGGAGCTCGCCGTCGGTGATGCCGGTCGCCACGAAGAAGACGTTCTCCCCGGACACCAGGTCGTCGGTGCACAGCACGCGGTCCAGGTCGTGCCCGGCCGCGATCGCCCGCTGGCGCTCGGCTTCGTCCTTCGGCCACAGCTTGGCCTGGATCACGCCGCCCATGCACTTGATCGCCGCGGCGGTGATGATGCCCTCGGGCGTACCACCGATGCCGAGCAGCAGGTCGACGCCCGTGCCCTCCTTGGCCGCCATGATCGCGCCGGCCACGTCACCGTCGGTGATGAACTTGATCCGGGCTCCGGCCTCCCGGATCTCCTTGACGATGCCCTCGTGCCGCGGCCGGTCCAGGATGCAGACCGTGACGTCCTCGGGGGAACTGTTCTTGGCCTTGGCGACGGCGAGGATGTTCGCCGCCACCGGCGCGGTGATGTCCACGAAGTCGGCGGCCTCCGGGCCGGTGACCAGCTTCTCCATGTAGAACACGGCCGACGGGTCGTACATGCTGCCGCGGTCGGCGACAGCCATGACCGCGATGGCGCTGTTCATGCCGTTGGCGGTCAGCGTGGTGCCGTCCACCGGGTCGACGGCGACGTCGCACTCGGCTCCGGTGCCGTCCCCGACGTGCTCCCCGTTGAAGAGCATCGGGGCTTCGTCCTTCTCGCCCTCGCCGATGACGACGACGCCGTCCATTGACACGGACCGCAGCATGTGGCGCATGGCGTTGACGGCCGCGCCGTCCGCGCCGTTCTTGTCACCGCGGCCGACCCACCGGCCTGCGGCCATGGCCGCGGCTTCGGTGACCCGGACGAGTTCGAGCGCGAGATTGCGGTCCGGCGCTTCGGCGGAATCGGTGTGGGTGGTGCTGGACTGGTCCGTCATGACAGGCGGGCCTTCCTTGGCTGGGAGCACTGGCCCGGTACCGCGAGGTGCCCTGAACACCGGAAGCCGTGGTTGCTGCCGGGTGAGGGAACCCGACGAATGCCACAGCCCCGGGCCCGGACCGGCTCCGACGGGATTGCCCCTGATGGTATCGGTCACGCGTTCCCCCTACAGAGGGCAGGTGGGCACGGAAATGTCACCTTTTACCGGGTGGTTTGCTCCGGCCGGGTGACCGGGCCGGGTCGTCTGGGTGACCGGCCGGTCCTGCCGGACGGCTCCGGCATCCGACCGGTTGTGTCCGGCCGGGCCCCTGTCCGGAGGTAGTGGTTGTGCGTGGCCGCGCTTTTGTCCAGAGGTAGTGGCTGCGCATGGTGGCGCTTTTGTTTCAGGGGGCGGTTGGACACGGCAGCGCCCTTGCCCGCGGTCGCGGTTGTCGCGCGGCAGCACCCGTGCCCGGGGTGACACCGGCCCCCTGGGACAGATCGCCCGCGTGATGGGTCACCATGGGTGGGTGACTGGAATGACAGAGACCCCCGCACCCGCCGACGCCGGAACCCCCACCGGCCAGGAGGGCCTCACCATGCGCCGGGCGAAGCCCAAGAGCGGGCTGGCGACCGTACGCGACATCGTCTGGTCGTTCGGCCTCATCGGTGTCGTCGTCGCCGTGCTGGTGCTCGTGGTCGGGATCGGCCGCAGCGGGCAGGACGACGAGTCGGTCAAGCAGGTCCCGTACGCCCTGACGTTCCAGCAGGCGTCCATGGGCGCGCCCTACCAGCTCCTGGGCCCGGCGGGGTTGCCGGCCGACTGGAAGGCCACCTCGGTGACCTACCAGGGCGCCGACGAGGCGAACACCTCGTGGCACATCGGGTTCATCAACCCCGCGAAGAAGTACGCCGCCGTCGAGCAGACCAACGGCAACCCCAGGATCTTCGCCGCGGCGAAGATCCTCAAGGCGGCCCCGGTGGGCAAGCAGCAGATCAACGGTGACGAGTGGACGTCGTACGACGGGCCCAAGTACCGCGGTCTGCTGCGGACGAAGGACGGCGTCACTACGGCCGTCACCGGCAACGCCTCGCTCGCGGACCTGGGCGTGCTGGCCGGCTCGCTGCGCCCGGCACCGCCCATCCAGGGCTGAGCGGGCGCCCAGGGCCGTTCGCGGGGCAGGGGTGAGCCGCCCCCAGGGCCGTTCGCGGGGCAGGACCGACAGTCGGACATGCTTGACGCGGTCTTGTACCGCTCACCGGGCCCCGGTATCCGTACAACGGATGCCGGGGCCCGGTCGCTTTCCGGGCCGGGATCGCGCGGTGCCGTTTCCCGTACGCCGTCCGACGGTTTTCCGACAGCCGCCCGTCGGTCGTCCGATAAGTCGGCGGTAAACAGGAGCGGAAAATCGACGCCGCGACGCGCCTAGCAAATCGGATCAAAAGTGATCAATACAGGCTTAACTAGCGACTCATGTCGTCACAGTTTCCTAACGGTCGATCACCACCCTCTGCCTGAAAAGGTTTCCGCGCCCTTACTGTCCGGTTGCCCCTCGAACATTTGAGCGCTGCCATTTCCTGGCTCCAGGCGGTCGCTGAAATGAGACAGGCGGCGCCCAACCAGATACGACGACGCGTATGCGGGACCATCACGTCGCGCATGCGCCACGTCACTTCGCGTCCGGGGGAACCCCGGACGGAAGGGGGAGTCTCCTTGCGTCGAGCAATATCCGGCGAGGCAGCCGACGGGTCCCGGCCCGTGCGTTCTGCCCTCCGTCGCAGAACCCGCCTGATCAGCGTCCTGTCCGTGTCCGCGCTCGCCGTCGGCGGCATGACCGCCGTCACCGGCGCCGCGGCACCGTCCGACGACACGGCCACGGCCCGGGTGGACACCACCCGCGCACAGTGGAACCCGGGTCCCGAGGACCAGTACAGCAACTCCGTCGACGAGCAGTTCGACGTGGACGCGACCAAGGACCCGGCGCAGCGCGCCGTCCTGAAGGCGGCCCAGGAGGACCTGAAGAAGACCGCGCGCAAGGAAGTCGACGGCAACCCGCGGGCTGCCGCCCAGCTCGCGTCGATCGAAGCCGAGGCCAAGCGTTCCGGCAAGAGCCCGGCGCAGGTCAAGTCCGAGCGCAGCGGACGGCCGAAGGACTCGCAGCAGAAGGCCAAACTGCTGACCCTCATGGTCGAGTTCGACGAGAACGCGAAGGACGACTTCTCCGGCGCGATGCGCCCGCCGCAGTTCGGCGCACCGGCCGGGACGCCGTGCGTCGCCGAGCCGGCCGGGACGTTCAAGAGCGGTCCGCTGCACAACAACATCCCGCAGCCGAACGCCGCGACGGACAACAACAGCATCTGGATGAAGGACTTCGGTCCGGACTACTACAACAACGTGCTGTTCTCGAAAAAGGGCTACACCGAGCGCCTGCGCAAGGACCTCACCGGTCCGGACGGCAAGCCGGGCGTGGACATCTCCGGCTACAGCATGAAGAACATGTACGAGGAGATGTCCAAGGGCAAGTACACCGTCGACGGCAAGGCCGTCGGGTGGATCAAGGTCCCGCACTCCGAGGCCTTCTACGGCGCGACCGGTTGTGACAACGGCGTCGCCAAGGGCCAGAACGACAACACCGGCAGCCCGCTCAACCCCCTGGGCCCGCAGCAGCTGCCGATCGACGCGGTCAACGCCCTCGCCAAGCAGGACCCCGGCTTCAAGTGGGCGGACTACGACAAGGAGGACATCGGCGACGCCGACGGCGACGGCAACACGCAGGAGCCCGACGGCGTCATCGACCACCTCGTCATCGTCCACGCGGGCAAGGACAAGTCCGGCGGCGGCGGCAAGGAGGGCCAGGACGCGGTCTGGGCCCACGCCTCGACCGTGCTGTTCGGCCACAACATCCCCGGCACGGACAAGAAGATCGCCAACTACATCGTGCAGCCGGAGGACTCCGGCGTCGGCGTCTTCGCCCACGAGTACGGCCACGACCTGGGTCTGCCGGACCTGTACGACAACTTCTCCGGCGGCGACAACGACGTCAACTTCTGGGACCTGATGTCGTCGGGCTCGCACTCGGGCCCGCTGTTCCAGACCATGCCCGGACACATGGGCGTGTGGGACAAGTACAGCCTCGGCTGGCTTGAGCCCGCCGTGGTCAAGACCGGTTCCGGCACACAGGGGTTCATCCTCGGCCAGGCCGCCAAGACCCCGTGGTACGGCGTCGACGGCATCCGGGTGAACCTGCCCGACAAGAAGGTGACGGTCGGTCAGCCGCACAGCGGCAAGGGCATGTGGTACTCCGGCAACGACCAGAACTGGGCCGACACCGCCATCGTCCGCGACCTGAAGGTCCCGGCCGGCAAGGACGTCAAGTTCTCGATGTGGAACGACTACATCGTCGAGCAGGACTGGGACTTCGGCTTCATCGAGGTCTCCGAGGACGGCGGCAAGACCTGGAAGCAGATGCCGGTCAAGGACGACGCGGGCAACCTCGTCACCACCCCGGACAACTACCCGGACCCGCAGCACAACCTCGCCGCGTTCCGTAAGAAGAACGGCCTCACCGGCGACAGCAAGGGCTGGCGTCACGACAACGTCGACCTGGCCGCGTACGCGGGCAAGGACATCAAGATCCGCCTCGACCTGAACACCGACGCGGCGTTCCAGGAGAAGGGCTGGTTCGCGGACGACTTCACGCTGACCGCCGACGGCAAGACGGTGTGGAGCGACGACGTCGAGGCCGGTACTGACAACGGCTGGACCCTGCACAAGGGCACCAACGCGATCACCAAGGGCAACGGCTGGGGCCGCACTGACGGCACCTTCCTGCGCGAGCAGTACTACCTCCTGGAGTGGCGCAACTTCTCCGGCTTCGACGAGGGCCTGAAGTACACCTACACAGCCGGCCAGAACGGCCGCCTGGAGAAGGTCAAGTACAACGCCCCCGGCATGCTGGTGTGGCTCAAGGACGGCGCGTACGAGAACAACGGCGTCAACTTCAACATCGGCAACGGCCCGTCCTACGGCCCCAAGGGCTCGCTGCTGCTCGTCGACTCGCACTACGACCCGCTGCGCTACACCGGCGAAGCCGGTTCGGTGCTGTCCCCGGTCGACGGTCCCAAGCGCAATGTCAACGAGCGGGTGAACTCGTCCAACGTGGCCTTCGGCTTCGGGAACACGTACCCGTTCAAGGCCTGCGTGCAGGGCAAGTTCTGCAACGACTTCGGTTCGCAGCCGGGTGTCACCACGTTCGACGACGCCAAGGGCTACTACCCCGGTGTCGAGTACGTGAACGGCGCGGCGGCACTGCGTGAGCGCTACGGCTCGGCCATCGTCCCGGCGAAGTCCGACTACACCACCCGTGTGGTCACCGCCGACGGCAAGCCGGACACCGCCCACTACGGCCTCGATTTCAAGGGCTTCAAGCTGGGCGACGGCAACCCGGGCAAGGACAAGTCCTACGGCGTCAAGGTCAGCCTGGTCGCACCGCTGCCGAACGGCGCCGGAGCGTTCCTGTGGGTTGACGCGGCCAAGAAGTAACCATCGCGTACGGGGTTGCAACTGGTTGTGGCCCACGACGTAGATGACCGCAGTCGCAGGTAGCGCACGAAGGCCCCACCGCCGTGTTGTCTGAACACGGCGGTGGGGCTTTCCTGTGTGTGTGGTGCTGCGTGGTGCTGCGTGGTGCTGCCCGGTTACTGCCCGGTGCCTACTCTTCGTCGGGCTTGCGGTCGTCGCCCTGCACAGCGGCGTCCAGGCGGGCCCGCGCGCCGTCCAGCCACTGCTGGCACACGGTGGCGAGCTTCTCGCCGCGCTCCCACAGGGCCAGGGACTCCTCCAGTGTGGTCCCGCCCGCCTCCAGGCTCCGGACCACTTCGATCAGCTCGTCGCGGGCCTGCTCGTAGCCGAGCGCTTCATCGGGCGTCGGGGCGTCTGCGGTGGGCGCGTCGCTGCTCTTCTTGGTCATGTGTCGAGCGTACGGCGGAGTGGGGACAAAGCGGCTTGGTCGGCGGTGGTCGGCGGTGGCCGGCGGTGGCCGGCGGTGGTCGGCCGGGGCCGACTGGGGACTCACGGCCGGGGACTCACGGCCGGGCGCACAGGTTGGGCAGGTCGGCTGGGCGCGATTCCCAGCCGACCTTTGACCACGGGGAAAACGCTACGCCGGGATCGCCCACCTGTCAGCGGCACGTGGGCGAGACGGCCCAACGCCGGCCCGGACTTCCGTCGGTCGGCCGAGCGGGACCCGGCCGTTCAGCTCAGTCCTGGGCCGTCACTTCCACCGTGATCCGGCCCGTCGCGAGGCGCGCGGTCAGCCGCTCGCCGACCTCCACCTCGTCCTGCGCCCGGACGGCCTGGCCGTCGGCCTTCTGCAGGACCGCGTAGCCGCGCTCCAGTGTCGCGGCGGGGGACAGGGCCACCACCCGGGCGCGGGTCTGCTGGAGGTCGCCGACCGCCCGGTCGAGCTGGTGCCCGAGCATCCGCCGGGACCGGTCGCGGAGCTGGGCCGTCTCCTCCTCGCGGAACTCGACCATGCCGTACGGCTCGGCGAGCACCGGACGCGAACGCATCTGGTTCAGGCCGTGCTGCTCCCGGTCGAGCCGTGCGGTCACCGCGTACCTCGCCCGGTCGCGGGCCTGGTGCACCTTCGCCACCTCCTCGCCGACGTCCGGGACGATCCGCTTGGCGGCGTCGGTGGGTGTGGAAGCCCGCAGGTCGGCGACCAGGTCGAGGAGCGGGGAGTCGGGCTCGTGCCCGATAGCGCTGACGACGGGCGTCCGGCAGGCGAATACCGTACGGACGAGTTCCTCGTCGGAGAACGGCAGCAGGTCCTCCACACTGCCACCGCCACGGGCCACGACGATCACGTCGACCTCAGGGTCGGCGTCCAGGTCCTTGACCGCGCCGACCACCTGCGGCACCGCGTGCACCCCCTGCACGGCGACGTTCCGCACCTCGAAGCGCACGGCGGGCCAGCGGCGGCGGGCGTTCTCCAGGACATCCCGCTCGGCGGCGCTCGCCCGGCCGGTCACCAGACCGACGCGGTTCGGCAGGAACGGCAGCGCCTTCTTGTGCTGCGGCGCGAACAGGCCCTCGGCGGTCAGGGACCGCTTCAACTGCTCAAGGCGGGCCAGCAACTCGCCGATCCCCACCGGGCGGATCTCCGCCGCCTGTAGGGACAACTGCCCCCGCGGCCCGTACCAGACCGGTTTGGCGTGCACGACGACCCGCGCGCCCTCGGCGACCACCTCGGACACCTGGTCGAAGACCCGGCGGAAGCAGGTCACCGAGATTGATACGTCCTGCGCCGGATCGCGCAGCGTCAGGAACACCACCCCGGCTCCGGGTCGCCGGGACAACTGGGTGATCTGCCCTTCGACCCACACCGCACCCAGGCGGTCGATCCAACCGCCGATCAGCTTCGAGATCTCGGACACCGGAATCGGGGACTCGGCAGAAGTGGTCAGCGCCATGGGTCCAGGCTACGGGCCCGGTCGGACATAGCGAGCGACGAAGAAGGAAGCGCGGCCGGAGGACTCTGCGCTTGGAGCTCAGCGCAGCCACGCGCGAGGCGACTGAGCGCAGCGAAGGAGCGCGCCCGGAGGGCGCGGCTTTTCCGGCGACGCGGGGGCGCCGACCGGAGACTGAGCGTAGCGAAGGCGGAGAGAGGGCGACGCCCCCGCTTGGAGTCGGCATTAATCCGGAGGTCGCGGTTTTTCCGGGCGACGCGTGGCGCCGGACGGCGACTGAGCGCAGCAAAGACGCCGGGAGGGGAACGCCACGCTTGGAGCCCGGCTTAACATGGACACATGTCGACCACAGCCACCCGCCGCGTCCTGCTCGCCGCCCCCCGGGGTTACTGCGCGGGCGTCGACCGCGCGGTAGAGACCGTCGAAAAGGCCCTGGACCTCTACGGGGCACCGGTGTACGTCCGCAAGGAGATCGTGCACAACAAATACGTCGTGGACTCCCTCCGCAACCGCGGCGCGATCTTCGTCGACGAGACGTACGAAGTCCCCGAGGGTTCCACCGTCGTCTTCTCCGCGCACGGTGTGGCCCCCGTGGTCCACGACGAGGCCGCCGAGCGCAACCTCAAGACCATCGACGCGACCTGCCCGTTGGTCACCAAGGTGCACAAGGAAGCCGTCCGGTTCGCCGAGGACGACTACGACATCCTGCTCATCGGCCACGAGGGCCACGAAGAGGTCGTCGGCACGGCTGGCGAGGCCCCCGACCACATCCAGATCGTCGACGGCCCGCACGACGTGGACAAGATCGTCGTACGGGACCCGGCCAAGGTCGCCTGGCTCTCGCAGACCACACTCTCGGTGGACGAGACCATCGCCACCGTTGAGGCGATCCGCAAGAAGCTGCCGCTGCTGATGGACCCGCCCAGCGATGACATCTGCTACGCCACGCAGAACCGCCAGACGGCGGTGAAGCAGATGGGCCCCGAGTGCGATCTCATGATCGTGGTGGGCTCGACGAACTCCTCCAACTCGGTCCGCCTGGTCGAGGTGGCGCTTGAGGCCGGTTCCCGCGCTTCGTACCTCATCGACGGCGCTGACGAGATCGACGAGTCCTGGCTGGAGGGCGTCGGCACGGTCGGCCTGACCTCCGGGGCGTCGGTCCCCGAGGTCCTGGTCGACGGTGTCATCGAGTACCTCGCCCAGCGCGGCTACGCGGACGTGCAGATCCACCGCGCGATCGAGGAGCGCCTGCAGTTCTCGCTCCCGCAGGAACTCCGCAGGGACATGAAGGCGGCGGGCCAGGACGCGTGACGCGACCTGCTGAAACCGTCTACTGAGCCTGATCGCGGAGCCCGTCCACTGGGCCCGTCCACTGGGCCCGTCCACTGGGCCCGTCCACTGGGCTTGTTGACTGGGATTGTCGACTGGGATTGTCGACGGAACTCGTCGGCTGAGCCCTCCCGTTGAGCATTCCTGCTCGCCGGGAGGGCTCAGTGCGTCGGGGTGGCCGTCGCGTCGGAGTGGCCGTCAGTTCCACTTCCTGGCCAGCGCGATGACACCGGCCAGCGCGGTGCCGCCCCACAGCAGCCCGGCCTTGAACGACAGTCCGCTGAGGACGTCCAGGCTCAACCGGAGCATGACCCCCTCGTTGGTGTCGTTCGGGAAGAACAGACTGGTCAGCAGCAGTGCGATCAGGAAGGCGATCGGCGGGAGGATCACGGCCAGAACAAGGTTCTGGGTACGGATCTTCACCGCGACAAAGACCGCTGTCGTCAGGAACACCAGGCCGAAGAACCACCCGAGGCCGTTGGTGAACATCTCGTTGGACACCGCGCCCAGGAACGTGCCGGCGATCGAGGCGACGACCGCCCCGGCGGGGGTCAGCACGCCGCTGCCGGCCTTGGCGGGGCGTGCCCCGCGCGGGCGGGTGCGGGTGGTGCGGACGGTGGAACCGGCGGTTTTTCCCGCCCTGGACCGCAGCGACTGCTCACGTCGGCGCACCGGCTCACTCCGTCCCGACTGAGACGGCGGGCCGCGCCGCGGGGTGGGTCTGCTTTCTGACCGGCCCGTCGGCCGGATGTCCGACCTGACGTTCGGTTTGTCGCCCGGCTTGTCGGCCGGCTTCTCGGTTGGCCGGACGCCCGGCCTTTCGGACGGGCGTCGCTCCGGACGACTCGCCTGCCTGCCCTTCAGACGGCGCTCCGGACGACTCTGCCGCCCTTCCGGAAGCCGCGGCGGGGTCGCCTCCGAGCGGCTTGTCCGGCGGTCCTCCGGGCGGCCTTCCGGGCGGCTTTCCGCGCTGCGGTCCGCACGGCGGTCCGGGCGGTCGGGGCGTTCCGGCCGCTGGACGCGCTCGGACCGGTCCGGCTGTTCGCGTCGCGCTGGCCGTTCCGGGCGTGCGGACCGGCTCCCGTCGCCCTGCACAAGCTGGGACCGGGAGCGCTGGCTTACACGACTGGGCTGTTCCACAACCCCACGGTAGGTCCGCAAAGTGGTCCAAACCTGCCAAGAACACGCGGTTCCCCCCATCTGGCCGGTGTTATTACCGGCCTGCTCCTCATTACGGCTCCTGATTACGGCTCCTGATTACGGCTCCTGATTACGGCTCCTGCCCCTCAGGACGCTCCGGAGGCCTGCGGCGGTGGCAGTGAACGCAGTTTGTTTCCTTCTTCCGCGGAATCGACCAGTTCCGGGGCGGACATCGACCTGGCCGTGGCCTCGATCTGCCGGGGGCCGTCCAACTCGTCGTCCACCAGGCGCAGGTCTTTCATCCGCCGGGCGCTGACCAGCACCCGGGCCTCCAGGGAGCCGACCGTCTTGTTGTACGCGCCGACCGCCCCGGTGAGGGAACGGCCGAGCCGGTCCAGGTGCTCCCCGAGCCCGCCGAGCCGGTCGTACAGCTCCCGGCCCAGCTCGAACACCTCGCGGGCGCCGTCGGCCAGGGCGTCCTGGCTCCAGGCGTAGGCGACCGTGCGAAGCAGTGCGATCAGCGTCGTGGGGGTGGCCAGCACGACCTTGCGTGCCGCCGCGTATTCAAGAAGCGCCGGCTCCTGCTCCAGCGCCTGGGCCAGGAACGCCTCGCCGGGGACGAACAGCACCACGAACTCGGGCGTCGGCTGGATCTTCTGCCAGTACGACTTGCCGCTCAGCTGGTCCACATGTGTCCGCAGGTGCCGGGCGTGCGCGGCGAGCCGCTCCTTCCGTACGGCTTCGTCGGCCGTCTCGGCTGCTTCCAGGAACGCCGACAGCGGCACCTTGGCGTCCACCACCACGTGTTTGCCGCCGGCCAGGTGCACCACCATGTCGGGGCGGAACGTGCCGTCGTCACCGGTCACCGAGGTCTGGGTGTCGAAGTCGCAGCGCTCGACCATGCCGGCGACCTCCACCACCCGGCGTAGGTGCATCTCACCCCAGCGGCCCCGGACGTCCGGCTTGCGAAGAGCGGTGACCAGCGACGCGGTCTCCCGCCGCAGGTCCTCCCCGGCCCGGCGGACGTCGGCGATCTGCTGCGTCAACGCGGCCTGCGACGCCGAGCGGGCCCGCTCCAGTTCGCCGAGCCGGTCGTCCAGGCGGCCCAGGGTCTCCTTGATCGGGTCCCCGGCGATCCGGAACCGGTGGTCGGCCAGCTCGAGGAACTGCGAGTTGTTGCGGGCCAACGCGTCGGAGGACAGCGCCCGGAACCGCTCGCCCAACTGTTCCTGGGACCGCTCGGCGACATCGGCCGCGTCCAGCGCGGCCCGTTGCTCGGCCTCCAGGCAGGCGATCCGGGCCGCGTATGTCGACCTCGACCACAACATTCCCAGGGCGGCGCCGAGGGCGAGCCCGATCAGCAGAAGCAGCACAGCGGTCGTGTCCATGGCCCAATCCTGCGGTCAGGAGTCGGCGGATCGGCGCATTTCCGGGGACCGGGAGTGCTCACGGTCAGCCGGAGTGGCCTTTGGCGTACCGGGGAACTGCCGATCCGCAGTCGGCCTGCGGCTACTGCCCTTGTAGCTGTCGCCTTCTCTTACTGTCGTCTCCCTGCGTACGGATCATCGCTGGTCGGAGCGTTGCGGAGCCTGGTGGAGTCCATTGGCGCACCGGGAAAGGAGCCACGCTCAGCACGGGCCGTAAACTCGACGGGTAAACCCCTCGCTCCACCTCACTCCACAACCTCCGGGACGTCGTCTTGTCGCTCTCCATCGGAATCGTCGGTCTGCCCAACGTGGGCAAGTCGACGATGTTCAACGCCCTGACGAAGAACAACGTGCTCGCCGCGAACTACCCGTTCGCCACCATCGAGCCGAACGTCGGCGTCGTCGGTGTCCCGGATCCGCGACTGAAGAAGCTCGCGGAGATCTTCAGCTCGGAGAAGCTGCTCCCGGCCACCGTCGACTTCGTGGACATCGCCGGCATCGTGCGCGGCGCGAGCGAGGGTGAGGGCCTGGGCAACAAATTCCTCGCCACCATCCGCGAGACCGACGCGATCTGCCAGGTCATCCGGGTGTTCACCGACCCCGACGTGGTGCACGTGGACGGCAAGGTGTCCCCCAAGAACGACATCGACACGATCAACACCGAGCTGATCCTCGCCGACCTCCAGACCGTCGAGAAGGTGCTGCCCCGGCTGCAGCGCGAGTCCCGGCTGAAGAAGGAGTCGGCCGCCATGGCCGTCGCCGTCGAGGAAGCGCAGAAGGTTCTGGAGACCGGCACCACGCTGTTCTCCGCGGGCACCGACCTGTCGCTGCTGCACGACCTGCACCTGCTGACCGGCAAGCCGTTCCTCTACGTCTTCAACGTGGACGAGGAGGGGCTGGGCGACGAGGCGCTCAAGACCGAGCTGCGGGCGCTTGTCGCCCCGGCCGAGGCGATCTTCCTGGACGCGCAGATCGAGTCCGAGATGATCGAGATGTCGGACGAAGAGGCCCTGGAGATGCTCCAGGACCTGGGGCAGCAGGAGTCCGGGCTGGCGCAGCTCGCCCACGTCGGCTTCGCCACCCTGGGTCTGCAGACCTACCTGACCGCCGGGCCCAAGGAAGCGCGCGCCTGGACGATCCCGAAGGGCTCCACCGCCCCCGAGGCGGCCGGTGTCATCCACACCGACTTCCAGCGCGGCTTCATCAAGGCCGAGGTCATCGGCTTCGACGACCTGGTAGCCACCGGCGGCCGCCCCGAGGCCCGCGCCCAGGGCAAGGCCCGCATGGAAGGCAAGGACTACGTCATGCAGGACGGCGACGTGGTGGAGTTCCGCTTCAACGTCTAGCGGTCTCCATAGCATATAGGTTCCGCGCTAGGCAAATGTGCTGGTCAGAAGCTATGTGTTGCAGATCCATGGTGATCGTTCCGGGCTAGTTCGGGTTCCCGTGCTGGTTTGGTGCTGACTTTTTCTCCACGGATCGAGAGCATGCGGAAGCCCCCTCGCTCGGGTTGCGAGGGGGCTTTTGTGTGTCCGTCAGCGAGCCTCTGTGAGCTGTTCGTTCACGGAGACGATCAGCAAGTGCCGGGCGTACGCTGGATGTGAGGGGGTGGTGGCGCATGTCCACAGGGTTGGCAGACAACATCCGCAGGTTCCGCCGTGCGTCTGGCCTGAGCCAGGAACAGCTAGCGCATGAAGCGCAGGTGTCTCTGAGTGTCGTCCGCAAAGTGGAGCAAGGCGGGGATGCGCGGGTTGAGACGTTGCATGTCCTTGCTCGTGCGTTGGGGGTCTCGACGTCCGCGTTATTCGCTACGGAAGCGCCCGTGTCCGTTCTCGGCCCGCAGGACGAAGCGAACCGCCGCTACCTGGCTGAGCTTCGGCGCGCTCTCATGCCCGCTGTAGGGCTTGCCGCGCCCATGGCGAACCCTGGCGAGGTACTTGAGCTGTCCGCACTCAACAGGGGCGTACAGGAAGGGCACGCGCTCTACTGGGCGGATCAGTACGGGGCGGTAGCAACGCGACTTCCAACACTCCTGCGCGGTTCTGAGGCGGCTATCTTTGCCTTTGAGGGTGAGGAGCAGCAGCAAGCAACGATCGCGCGGTGTCACGCGCTCTTGCTGACGGGCAAATACCTGACCCAGGTCCGGCAGTACGACATGGCGTACTACGCGCTTGTTGAAGCGATTCGGCTAGGTCGCGAGACAGGGCAAACCCTCACGGCGGCAACCGGAATTGTGGGGCTGTGTTGGCTGCTGCTGCGGCAAGACCGCTTCGACGAAAGTGAGGAGTTGGCCGCGCTCACGGCGGCGGAGATCGAACCGCGAATGTCTGATGCGAACCGCGCGCAAGTGGTGGTGTGGGGTGAGTTGTGGCTGAGGGTTGCGTCAGCAGCCATCCGGAACAACCGGCCGGACGTAGCACGCGAGGCGCGGCGAATGGTCGGGGCTGCCGCGGGAGCGCTGGAATCTGAGTATCAGCTCTTCCCGCATGCTTGGGGCGGATTCGGCCCCGTGACAGCGGAGATCAAGGCAGTAGAAGACCTGTCGCTGATGGGCGACGCGCGGGGCGTTCTCCGGCGTGCTGATGACGGACGCTTGGGGGCGAAAGCGCTACGTGCCTTCGGCAAGCCGACCGCCCCGAATTGGGGCCGTCACCGGCTGGACGTGGCACGGGCCTACGTCACGCTCGGATCGCACCAAGATGCTATGGATGAGTTGATCCAACTTCGGCGCACATCCGGTGCATGGCTGACACACCAGCCAATGGGCCGATACGTCATGACAGACATTCTCAAGACCCGTAAGCGGACCCTTACCCAAGACATGCGCGACATGGCCGCTCACCTGGGCGTCGCCGGGTAGTTACCTCGAAACGGGATACTTTCTTCACGTTGGCTCATCAACTACCCCTCTACGTACGTGGTTTGAGGTCGTGAACGCTCCTACCGTCCCTCGTACCGAGTAAGCGGACTGAGGGGGCGATGTGGTGCACAGAACAGAAAGTGAATTGCAGCGACGGCGCGATCTTACCGAAGTGGGTTCGGGAGACATAGGACTGTTCCACCCTGCGGCGGGACCGGTCGGCAGGTTGATAGTCGAATACCAACCCCGGCGTGTAGCACTGATCTGTTGGGGTGTCAGCAATGGCTTGGCGAGTCTGGCTGAGCAGCGGGGGCAGGAAACGGCTAGGCGTGTCGGTTGGGTTGTGGTCGACGTCGTCCTGTCCCATGGGGGAACTGTCCGCACGGCTGAGCTGTACGAGGTGGCGGAAGCCCGATCCATCGCATGCTGTCGCGACTATGACTCGGTCTTCTGGGCCGTGCCTCACGACGCGTTGTCGCCTGACGTGCTCGTTCAGGTGACAGATCATGTCTGAGAAGCGCCGGCGCACTGAGATAGACCGACGGGTTGAGGCCGAGTGCGGCGGCGGAGCGGGCGGGGGAGTGTTGTACTTCCGCCCTGATCTGAAGGATGACTGTCCGTGTGGTCGCGAGATTTATGTCCTTGAGCTGACAAGTCAAGAGGTGCAACAGCTTGTGTCTGAGCTGTTGGAGGCTCAGAATCCGAACGTTCGGGACGGAATTTTGGTCATCGAGCAAGTCAAACTTGATGCCCATCAAGCTGAGCGCGGCAAGCATTTCCGTCGGGACGCATCGGCCCGGTAAGCACCTAGAAACACGAACAGCCCCCAGCTTGTCAGGCTGGGGGCTTACGCGTCTTACGGGGGCACTCAGGCCCCTTCTCGTGACTGTCTAGATCAGATAGAAGAACGTCGCATCTCGCTTGTGTCGCCTAAGGATTGCGTCTACCTCGGGAATGCCTGTTTCGTAACCGGCTCGGCCGGCCGGACGTACGTCTGGCCCGATGCCGACAGGCTCGGCAAGACCATCCTCATCATCCTGCCGCTGTAAGGAAGTCGTGCTGCACGCAACCACCTCAATACAGAAGCAACGGTCAGCGAGCGGCAGTTCAAGAACTGGTGCGGCGGAAAGGTCAGCACGAGGCCGCGGGCGACGGCCGTCATGCTGCTGGAGCACTTGTTCCCCCCGTGGTCGGTCGCGGAGTTGCTCGCCCCACCCCGCGCGTCGGTTCCAGCGCCGACGGCAAGCGACGCCCGATCCCCGACGGCCGTCGGGGACACCCCGTTCGTTATTGACGTAGATGCCGCCGAGACCGTGCAGTTCGCCAGAGCGGCGGCGTCGACCAACGTGCACCCTTTGGTGCTCGATCAGATCGACGCTGACATCGACCGGCTTGCCTGGGCGTACCTCACCCGGCCGCCTGGCGAAGTCGTGCGCGAGCTCCGCGTCGTGCGCAGCACAACGTTCTCCCTCCTCGAAGGAAGGCAGTACCCGCGCCAGGCGGTTCGTCTTTACCGGGCGGCAGCTCGACTGTGTGGGATCTTCTGCCAAGCCGCGCTGGACGCCGGCCGGTACCGAGCGGCTGCCGGCCTGGCGCGCGCTGCCGAACTTTCCGCCCAACTCAGCCGACCCGCTGACGCGGGGCGCGTGGCTGGGCCACCGGCGGCTGGTGTCGGTCGACGGCATGGAGTGGGACGCCCCGGACTCGGCCGCCAACCGGGCCGCGTTCGGCGGGTCGGGGGCCTTCCCCAAAGTCCGCGTGCTGACCCTGGTCGAAACCGGATCCCGGGCCTGTATCGGGGCGGCGGTCGGTGCCGCGACCGGTAAGGGTAGCGGCGAACGGTCCCTGGCCCTGGGGCTGTTCGAGCGGCTTGAGGACGACATGCTGCTGCTGGCCGACCGGGGTTTCTTCGGTTTCGGCCAGTGGTGCGCCGCCGCCGACACCGGCGCCGGCCTGCTGTGGCGGGTGGGCCAGAACCCCGCCCTGCCGGTCCTTCAGACCTACCCCGACGGGTCCTACCGCTCGGTGGTCATCGACCCCGCCGTGCGGGGCAAGGCCCGGGAACGACTGCTGGAGGACGCCGCGGCCG